>DASULK010000057.1:0-29011 GCA_036278255.1 Micromonospora sp. | reverse complement strand
GGCAACGCTCTGTGCGTAGTGCGCCTCGGCCTCGGCCCGCCACGGCTTGTACTGATCCTCGGTCATCGGCTCCAGCCGCACGTCCGTCATGACCGACAACCTACCGAGTCAAAAGCACCCGCGCGCACTCTCAATTCGGGGCTGCCCGTCCCCTCGGACTCGGGCGACCCTAGCGTGCGCGCATGCGAACACGTACCCGTCGTGCCGTCGACCGATTCAACGCCTGCGTCCTCGGCCTGCGGTCGTCGCCCCGGTTCGGGAAGGCGGTCAGCCGCAGCCTCACCGTCGTCACCTACACCGGGCGGCGCTCCGGCACGACGTTCAGCATCCCGGTCGGCTACCGCCGGGCGGGCGACGTCGTCACGATCGGCGTACGCTTTCCCGACGCCAAGGGCTGGTGGCGCAACTTCACCGGCGACGGCGCCCCGCTCACCGTCCAGCTGGACGCGCGCAGCAGGTCGTAGGCGAACGCCTCCTGCTGGTGGTTGCGGCGGTAGGCGTCGTAGATGTGCTGCGGCCGGCTGATCCCGCTCACTCATGATCGCGCCCAGCCCCGTCAGGGCACCTTCGCGCTGCCGATCACGGCGACGTTGCTGCTTCAGGCGTCGCCGCTCGCCATGGGTGCCATCGCCGCCGCCGGAAATCTCAGCTATGCGGTATTGGGTTTGCCGGCCGGCGTCTGGATCGACCGGTGGAACAAGCGCACCGTTCTCATCGTCGCCGACGCTGTGCTTGCGTTCTCCCTAGCCAGCATCGCGATCGCGTACGCCCTGGATGTGCTCACCGTCGTGCAACTCATCGTGGTCTCAGGGGCGCTCGGTGTCGCCGGAATGTTCTTCAACATCGCTCACATGAGCATCCTGCCGTTCATCCTCGCCAAACGTGCTGTGGCGGACGGAAACGCCAGGCTTCAGACGACCAATCATGCGATCGGATCGGTGGCACCAAGCCTCGCCGGAGCCCTCGCCCAGGCGATTGCCGCACCCTTCCTCTACGGGATCTGTGCGGTGCTGCATGTGTTCTCCGCTGCGTTTCTGCGTCGCATCGACGCATGACCCTGGCGTTTTCCTGGGTCGCCCCGGTCGGCGTGGCCATGTTGCCGCTCGCGGGGTTGTTTCGGCCGCTCGCCACGGTTTTCACCGTCGCGTACAGCGTCATCTTGGCTTTTTCCTTGGCCGGCCGCTCGGTATCGGTTGCTGGCATCCGTGCCCGCATTACGCCGCGAAATATGCTCGGTCGCGTCTCCTCGGCCAACTCGACGATCGCGATGGGCGTCATCGTGCTGGGCTCGTTGTTGGGTGGTGTCGTCGCTACTGAGGTCTCCAACGCCGCGGCTCTCTGGCTCGCGTTCGTGGTGATGATGCTGCCGGCGGTCCTGATCGTGAGGTCGCCGCTGCGTTCCGTGCGAACTATTCCACCGGAGTGGGAAGTGGCGGATTGAGGCTCAGGCCTCTGCGCGACCGCGTGCTAGGCAGGTGCGACTGCCTAGCTCTGCGCTAGAGGGTAAGCAGATGAACCGACAAGGCCACCCGTACGCCCGCGGATCGGGCGGGTGGTGCGAGAGCGGACATGCCGGTAGGATTGCCCGCACATCGGCATTCGTCGGCAGTGTATGCCTGCTGGTTCCTTCGGGCTGCCCATGATTGGATTGACTTGGCGCAAAGACAGGCCGACCGCGCGGGTGCACAACCTGAGGCGGTCAGCGATCAGCCAGCGGCGACGATGCGGCGCCCCGAAGTCGAAAATCCAGGACGACTGTGGCGCTGGCTGGGTCCAAAGGGGTCCATCAAGAGGCGCGTTCTTCGGCTGGTGCTGAGCCCTAGCATCGTGTCCGTGGTCCTGTGCTTCGGGGCGGCGGTCTACCTTGTCGGGCAAGGCTTCTACAACCGTGAGGTTGCCCAAAGTGTCCGAACTGTGTCGATTCCTGCGGTCCGGGCGATGGCCTCGATTCAGCAGGAGCGGCAATTAAGTGTCGCCCACCTCGCGCAGCCATCGGGTGACCGGCGAGAGCTACTGGATCAGCGGCAACAGACCGATCAGCGACTGTCGGCGTTGCGTGCCGTCGGCGACTCGGCGATGGCTCGAGCACCTCAATCCATCAAATCACGGTGGCAGACGCTGACGGACCATGTGGACCAGTTGTCGAGCGTACGAAGCGCGATTGATTCCCGATCGGACAATGGGCAGCAGGCCTACGACTTCTACAGCGATCTGCTCGACGCCGCGACCAGCCTTTTCGATACTCAAGCCCGGATCGTGCCCGATGGCGAGGCGGCCTCGGGCGGCATCGTGGCGACCGAGGTTTTCCGGGCCAGCGACCAGATGTCCCGGGCCGCCTCAACCATCGACGGCGCTTTCGGATCTCGCAGGCTGTCGGCGCAGGAGCATCTCCAATTCGTGAGCCTGGTCGGTGCCTACCGGTCCAGTCTCGCCAACGCCGCTCCACATTTGCGACCGGAGGCGCGTAAGCGTTACGAGAGCCTCACGGCGAGCGACGCATGGCGGCAGCTTGTCGCCGCAGAGAACGCGCTCATCGCCGGTGGGGCGTGGCGTGGCGTTCCCTCGAGTCTGCCTGCCAACGAGGCCCGATGGGAGACGCTTACCCGCCAGGTCTCCGACGAGTTGACCAACTTGACTATCACGCAGGCCGATGAGGTTTCGGCCGTGACCTTGCGTACTGGCAACGTTCAGTTGCTGATCGCGTCGCTCGGGAGCCTACTGGCCTTGGCTATCGCGATCACTGCGATCGGCTGGGCCGTGCGCCGTTCGCGGGTCCTCGTAGACGAGGGACTGGCCGCTCGCTTGGCGCGGCTGGGTGAGGACGCCACCGCGGTGGTGGACCAGCGACTACCGGACATGATGAAACGCCTTCGGCTCCGCGAAAAGGTCGACCTGGCGGTTGAACTCCCGGCCAAGGACTACGGCAGAGACGAGATTGGTCAGCTTGCGGACGTCATCAACCGGTCGATGAAGGCCGCAGCGGGTGCGGCAGTCGATGAAGCGAATGCCCGGGCTGCTGGGGTCACGATGCTGATGGGCGTCGCAAGGCGGCCAGGACGGCCCCTCCAACGCGCCATCCAGAGTGTCGAACGCCTGCAGACCCGAGTCACTGACGAAGGCGTGATGGCTGATCTGTTCGACATCCACCATCAGCTTGCGCAAGGCCGCCGGTTCATGGAGAACTTGCAAATCCTGGCCGGTAGCCAGATCGGACGGCGGTTCCAGAGCCCGAGACCGATGCGTGCGGTGCTCCAGGCCGCCCGGGCGGAGACGCAGAACTACGAGCGGATCACGGTTCGCGGTGCGCCTGATGTAGCGCTGGTGGGGCCGGCGGTGCCCGGAACCATCCACCTGCTGGCCGAGCTGCTGGACAACGCGCTCGCGTTCTCCCGTCCCGAGTCACCGGTCTGGCTCACGTGTTCCGAGGTCAACAACGGTGTTGCCGTGGAGATCGAAGACGCCGGCGTCGGTATGACGCCGGATGCTCTCGAACGCGCAAACGAGATGCTGGCCACCGCGCCCACCCCGGACGTGACGGCACTGAAGGACGGCTCACAGATCGGCCTGTACGTTGTGGCGGAGTTGGCCAAGCGCGACGGCATTCGGGTAAGTCTTCGCACGTCAGCGTATGGCGGACTGCTGGCAGTCGTCCTCCTGCCTAGCCGCATCATCGTCGCTGATCAGGCTCCTGCTGGCCGGGGCACCGATTCGGCAAAGGTGGACGCCCACCTGCTTGCCGGCTCGGCTCCGATGCCCGACAGCGCGGGCCGCCACCCGCTGCGCGCCGCTGCCGTGCCCACCTCTGCGGGGGTGGCGGTTGCGACCCGCTCCGTCCAGACACAACGCAGTCTCCGGACCGGCCCAGACCGACGATCTGACCACATTCCTCCGCAACCAGAGTCTCCCCGTGCGCCCGCGGTTGGCACTGGCTCACCTGCTGCCCGCCCGCCCTTACCTCACCGACGACCTCAAGAGCACCTGGTGCCCGCCCTGCGTGACGATAACCCGTCAGCCACTGACATACAGAGGGTCATGAGGTCGCCCGAGGAGGCTCGCGACCGGTTCGCGCGGTACCAGCGAGGACGGGATGCGGGCCGGACAGCAGGCAACGACGAAACAACCACCAAAGATGACTAAGGCAGGGAAGCGTGACCAACTCGACGTCGCAGGATCTGACATGGATGCTGGATAACCTCGTAGAGGTTCCCCACGTTCTTTATGCGGTTGTCGTCGCCACAGATGGCTTAGTCGTCCAAAGATCCACGTCGCTGGCGGAAGAAACAGCGGATGTCCTGGCTGCCGGCACCGCCTCATTGCACGGCGTCGCCGCTGGGCTGGGTAGGGCCTTCGCGGGCGGACCGGTTAACCAGATCATTGTGGAATTTGACGGCCACACCCTATTCGTCGCCGCCGCCGGGCAGAATGCCCGCTTGGCCGTGCTGTGCGAACAGGACGTCGACATGGGAACGGTGGCGTATGAGATGTCGCGGTTGGTGACACGCATCGGCGAGTACCTGGGGGCCGCGGCCCGGCCTTCGGCACTCAATAGCCACCCTGGTGCTCTGCATGGCCTATGACACATGGGACGGCGATGACGAGGCCGAGGCGGGACGTCTTGTGCCCCTGTACGTCCTCGTTAACGGACGTACCACTCCTCGAAACACCAGCTTGGACCTGGCGACGCAGGTCATCGCCCTACCGGCTGATGCATCGTGGTTAGAGCCGGAGTACAAGGAGATCCTCAACCGATGCAGCACCTGGATGAGCATCGCCGAGATCGGCGCCTACCTGCAAATCCCGCTCGCCATCGCCAAGATCATGGTCGATAGCCTGCTTGAGCAGGGATATCTCAACATCGGCTCTCCGGCCCAAGAGACAGCCCCGGATCTCCAGTTGCTGGAGATGGTTCTCGCTGGCCTCGAAGCACTTTAGACAAGAGGGACTGGTACACGTCGTGGAGCGCAAATCGGTCAAGATCGTCGTAGCGGGCGGTTTCGGTACCGGCAAGACCACCCTGGTCGGTGCAGTAAGCGAGATTCCCCCATTGACCACGGAGGAAGTCCTCACCCAGGCCAGCATCGGCGTGGATGACGTGACCGGCGTGGAGGCCAAGACAAGCACGACGGTTGCCCTGGACTTTGGCCGGATCACCATCAACGAGGATGTGGTGCTCTACCTGTTCGGCACCCCCGGGCAGGACCGGTTCTGGTTCATGTGGGACGAACTCGCGCAGGGCGCCGTCGGCGCGATCGTGCTGGTTGACACCAGAAGGCTGGACACCAGCTTTTCGGCCATCGACTACTTCGAGCAGCGCCGCATCCCGTTCGTTGCCGCCGTCAACAAGTTCTTTGGCGAGTGCCTGTACAGCGAGGAGGAGATCCGCTCGGCGCTGAAACTGCCTCCTTCCGTCCCGCTCTTGTGGTGCGACGCCAGGGACCGCGCGTCCAGCAAGCAGGCACTGATCAGCCTCGTCCGGCACGCCATGTCACGTCTGGCCGTCACCAGCTGATCAGCTGGATGCCGCCACCGGCTCAAGACGCACCTTGAAGTGGCGCAGCAACTGCGGCGCGGAGACGATCCGATACGCGGGGACCCGCTCGGGGTTTTTGGCGATGTCAGCGAGAACCGCTGCCACGTACTCAAAATGTGCGTCGGTGTAGACACGGCGCGGGATCGCCAGCCGCACCAGCTCAAAGGGAGCCGGCTTAACCAGTCGGTGCTGGTCGTCCATCTCACCGAGGTAGAGCGACCCCAGCTCAGCGCAGCGGATTCCACCGTCAAGATACAGCTGGCAGCCGAGGGCATGCCCCGGAAACTCGTGCGGAGCCAGGTGGGGCAGCAGTCTGCCGGCATTGAGGTAGAGGGCGTGGATACCCGGCGGCTGGACCGTTTCCACCCCGGCCTGGTTGATCATCTGGGCCAGTCGGGCGGTGGACGCGGCACGGGCCTGCAGGTACGCCGGGTCGACGACCTCCCGTAGGCCCTGAGTCAGAAGTTCCAGGTCCCGGCCGGCCAGTCCGCCGTAGGTCGAGAACCCTTCGGTAGCGATCAGGTTCGCCTCGCATGCGGCATGCAGGGCGTCGTCACGCAGTCCGACGAACGCCCCGATGGGCGACAGCCCATCCTTCTTGAGGCTCAGCACACATCCGTCGGCGAGCTGGAAGGCGCGGGTGGCGATCTGCCGCGGCGTCCAGTCACGGTAGGTGTCCTCCCGCTGGCTGACCAGCCAAGCGTTCTCGGCGAAACGCGCCGCGTCCAGGAAGAACGGCACCTGGTACCGGTGGCACAAGTCCCTGGCGGCTTCAAGGTTGGCCATGGAGACCGGCTGGGCGCCGAGGCCGTTGTTGGTGATGGTCATCAGGACCAGCCCGACCCTGTGCCGTTCCGGCCCTGCCAGAACGCCTGCCAGAGCGTCGAGGTCGATGTTGCCCTTGAACGGTGCCGCACTGTCGAGATCAGCCGCTTCGGGGCACGGGAGGTCCCGCGGCTCGGCGCCGGCCAGCATGACGTTGGCGCGGGTGGTGTCGAAATGGGTGTTGCTGATGCAGATCTGACCGGGTTTCAGCAGGCTGGAGAAGAGAACACGCTCGCCGGCGCGGCCCTGGTGCACCGGCAGGATGTGCGGATATCCGGTGAGGTCTCGAACCTCGTCAACGAACCGGAACCATGATTGTGCCCCCGCGTAGGACTCGTCGCCAAGCGCGGCTGCGGCTTCCTGCGCGGCCGAGGTGGCGCCGGTGCCAGAGTCGGAGAGCAGGTCGATGGTGATCTGGTCCGCACGCATGTTGAACGGGTTGTAGCCGGCCGTTGCGAGGGCCCGCCATCGTTGCGCGGCGTTGAGGAAGGGGATCGGCTCGACGACCTTGATTCGGTACGGCGGCAGCATGGTACGGGGATCCACAGTCACTGTTCGCTCCTTGAAATCAGCGGATTCCGGCTGTGGCGTGGCCTGCCTGGCGCTCGCCTGGCCGGCGAGGCGCTGGTATCTGCCGTGGACGCGGTGGACTCACCCCGTACGCCTCGGAAGACAGGTAGACGGTCACACCCGGCCGTGGCGGACCTAGCCGCAGTGAGACGTGCGCGATCAGCCCGACGCCGCTGTGGAGAGGCCGCTGGGTGACCGCGGCAATCGCCCGATCGAGGGTTGTGTTGTCGAATCCGTACCGGTTCAGTAACGCGGCCACCCGGTCGCGGGCCTGCTCGTCGTCGCTGACGTAGCTCCGGATCGGGACGTAGAGGCTGTACCCGAGAGGCTTGTCAGCGCCCTCGATGAAGGTGTAGCTGCCCACGAGCGGGCGGCCGTCGAAGGGGCCGGGGCCACCCGCCGCAAACTCGCAGAACTCGGCGAGTTCTGCCGCGTCTACGCCGTCAACGGCGCCGGCTGCCCGGACCACGTCGCGGACCTCAGCATCATGGTGGGTCAGGTAGAGCTTGACGCGGGCTTGCGGCCCGTCGTGCAGGTCCAGCGCGAAGAATGTCAGCCGATCTTTCCGCCCCAGCTCGCCTGGACGGACGCCGTGCTCGATGAGAGATTGGTACGACTTGCCAAGCCCGAGCCGGTGCAGGGCTTCGGCCACCAGGTCCGGTGCGCGCTCGACTCCCGTGACTTCGGGATTGATGTAAACCTTGACCTCGGGCTGGCAGCCGCGGTGGAACACCAGCGAATACCAGAGCACGAACTCGCCCTGTGGGTGCTCGGTGGCAAACAGGTCCCGCACTGAGTCCAATCGGGATGTCGACAGCCCGAACCGGCGTGCCTGCGTCTCGAGAAAGTTGTGTGTGGCAGTGAGGTTGGTTAGCGCGCCGGGTGGTGACCCCAGCGCCTCGCCCAGAACCCGCAAGGTGGGGGGCCCGGCCGTGTTGAAGGCGACAGAGAACTCCACGGGGGTGTGGTCATCCGCGATGTTGGACGGCCACGCGGGAGGCTTGGAGAGCGGACGCGAGCCAGTGGGTCCGAGCAGCTCCCCGAGTAGCTCCAGGGGTGCGTCCGGATTGGTTCCGGCGATCTCGCACAGGCGCACCAACTGGCTGCTTACCCGCTGGAAAAGGGGCAAGTCGCCCATTAACTCTCCCTCAGCTTGCCCCGCCTTGCCGTGCGCACTCCCCGTGAGTGGCCTGCGGGCATCAGTCAGTCAGCCGACCATGTTGGCCTTGACGGCTGGTTTGGCCCGTTGACGGATCATCACCATACATACATCCTTGTATGTCCGGTAATGTAGATGCTGAGTGAGTTAAAGATCACAAATGCGGTGAGATGTCTTACTCTGCTGGCTCCACTGTCAAGCCGGCCATCGCCTGCGGCGGCACCGTAAATCAGCGGTCGGCTCGAGCTGCCGCGCTGGCGGTGGCGTTCTTGATCCCCTGCATCAGGACGAGCACTGCCTGCGCTGACGGAAGCATCAGCATGCCGGCTTGGGTGAGCGTCGTGCCGGTGGAGTTGCGGACGAAAAGCTTGGTCCCCAACGTCGTCTCCAAGGACTTGATTTGGTAGCTCACCGCAGGCTGGGAGTAGCCCAGTGCTTTCGCTGCTTCGTCCATCCTGCCTTCGGTGGCCACAGAGACGAAGGCCTGTAGCTCCCGCTCGTTCATTTACCTACTCCCGATGGCTGGTGAATGCCAACCTCTTGACATCAGTAGATCAACTATTGGCGTGCACGCTAGCTCCGGCGGGGTTGATCGTCAATAACTGGGGCTAGTCATGGGGGCAGCTACAGGGA
The DNA here is from genome assembly GCA_036278255.1 of Micromonospora sp. Classification (GTDB taxonomy): domain Bacteria; phylum Actinomycetota; class Actinomycetes; order Mycobacteriales; family Micromonosporaceae; genus DASULK01. The sequence continues at coordinate 20,294 of DASULK010000057.1, read as the reverse complement.
TGACCAGGGCAAACCAGAAAGGTCAGTCCTTTTGGGGATAAGCGACCTGCGCGTTTGGTGTGGCGAAGCGCCGATGCGCCATGCCACGAAATTGCAAAGATTGTTTATTGTCGGGGTGGCGACAGCAAGGCGTTGCCTTAGGCTGCAGAAACACACTCGCATCCACCGCCTGATATCGATTGCTTCCCAGAAGTCGGGATCGGGAACCTGGCTACTCGATGTCACGTCGACACATCGGAGATCGGCGGTGCCTTCACCTTCGGGACGAAGGGTCTCCGGGGCGCACCTGCTTGCTCCGCGACTGCACGGGCGCACGCCGATTCGGTTGATTCGCCCACACCGAACTAAGGGCACAACACGCGGGTTTCTCCCAAAGCTAATAATCGCATCAAATTTTCCAACCCAGATTTGTCGCCGTGCTCGGCGTACGTCGGCCTTTGCGGATCATGCTTCGAAAAGCTTGATACACGGTGTCCCCTCCGCCGGTGATGCCGTTACCTTGCCTTTCGCAAGCCGGACCAGACGGGCCGACAGGGGCAGTGCCAGGAAGAATTCCGGCATGCGGTGCGGAGGGGTAGGTAGTGGGGCATATCGGTGCCGCAGTGGCGGATCCGCCAGCCGGAACGGAGCGGTCCACCGGTTCGGACGAGCGGATGAATTTCAAGCCGGTCGATCTTGACCGGTATCCCGATGTCGAGGACCTGCTGGCGCGACTCAATCTCGGCAGATTCGTCCGGGACACCCTGACGGCACCGGTGGGACGGAACGACGTGTGGGCCGGCCTCACCACGAGCGGGCGCCGGGTCTTCGTCAAACGGTTGGTCGGCACTATTCCGGCCGAAATGAGCGACCGGATGCGGCGGATCCTCTCCTACCAGCACTTCGCCGTCACCCTGCCCTCGGCCGCGCTGCGCGGCCCGGAGTTCCTCGGCCACGACGAGCCGGCCGGATTGTTGGCCTTTGCCTTCCTCGAAGACGCACGCAACGGTGCCGAACTCGTCGTCGACGAGACCTTCGACAACGAGTTGGCGGAGCAGGTGGGCCAGGCGGTCGGACTGTTGCACGGCGCCGTACCCGCCGACGGTGCGGACTTCGACCGGTCACTCCCATCCCAGCCGCCCCTGGCAGCGCTGTCCGGCATCCCGCTGTCGATGTTCGAGACGCTCAGCTTCGCCGAGATCGAGGGCTGGCACCTGTTGCAGAGCGACATCCAACTACGTACTGCGCTGGACCGGCTCCGGGAGTGGGAGCAGGTGGCGCCGAAGGTGCCAGCCCATTGCGACCTGCGGGTCGACCAGCTGCTTGTGGTGGGTGACGAGGTCATGCTGACCGACTGGGAGGAGTTCCGGCTCGCCGACCCGGCCCGCGACGTGGGCTCGTTTGCGGGGGAATGGCTGTACCGCTCGGTGCTGGACATCGTCACTACCCGGGGCGACACGGTCTTCATGGACCTTGAGCTGACTCACGAGATGGTGCTGCAGCGTGGCGTCGAGAAGATGGAGCGACTTTTGCCCCGGGTCCGGTCATTCTGGCGCGGCTACCGGCGGACCCGCCCCGACTTCGACTCGGAGCTGCCGATCCGGGCCACAGCCTTCGCCGGCTGGCACCTGCTCGACCGACTGATGGCCGGGGCGACCCGGACTTCGCGGCTCAGCGGGATTGAGCGGGCCGCCGCCGGGATCGGCCGGGCGGCACTGCTGAACCCCGGGAAATTCGTCGAGACGATCGGACTGGGAGCGCAGGCATGAGCGTCGGAACGATCCAGCCGTTGTCGCCCCTTGGGGATGCGTTGCGTACGGTGCAGGTGGCCGAGGACCGCACCTCGGTGCTGCTCGGGGAGCGCGAGGTCACCTCTGAGAGCCCGCGGGAGCTGCGCCGACTGCTCGCTGAGGCAATCTACGAAGTCCTACACGCCGGCCAGAACGTGGAGAAGGGCTCGATCTCCTATCGACTACGGGAGGAGCCGTTCGAGGAGGAGCTGGCCGCTGCGGTGCCGCACCGCGAGACCACCGTACGGGTGCGTTGGTGCGGTGAGTCACGCGAGATCGCCGAGGGGCGCCGCGCGGTCCTGGTGGAACGTGAGGGAGTCCGGGTCTGGGCGGCGGAGGAGCGCCTCGTCGACCCGGGCGAGCCAGCCGTCGGGGATGTGGTCGCGCTGCGGGTTGCCGCGCAGCGCCCCGCCTTGTCGCCCGGCTTCTTCCTGGTCGACAGCTCGCTGATGCAACCGCAGCGGCAGGAAGTGTTGCGGGTCTATGTCCACATCACCGAATGGCAGGCCGCGGCCGGGGTCTTCCGCCGGGTGCTGAACCTCCTGGAGGGCCGGGGGGCGCCGTACCGGTCGAAGGTCCTCTCGTCGAAGGCGCTCTACCCGCGCCGGGACGCATTGGTGGTCTACCTGGACCGGCCATGGTGGTCCCTGGCGACCGAGATCGCCGACGCCGTCGACGGCCTGCCCGGGATAGGGGCCGAGACCTCTATCTTCGCCGAGCGGCTCGCCCCCGGTGTGGCGATCGCGTGTGAGCCGGACGACCAGCGGCCGGGCATGCGCGGGCTCAGCTTCGGCCAGCATCGGGCGACTGCCCTGGCTACGGCGCTGCTCGACTCGGACGAAAACGTGGCGGAGGCGATCCGGACGGCATTCGAGACCGCCGGAATCGACCCGGAGCGGCCCGGGCGCAACCTGAATTCCACCGAGATACCGACGGTGGCCGTGCATTGACCACCGGACCCGCTGGCCTCGTCGGCAGCGGTCCATAAGTGAGCTACCGGATCCGGCCGTGGGCCGTCCCGGGCATCGTCTGAAGGAGGTGAACGAAGCGAGCGGTGACCCTGCGGAGAGGTCGGTTTGAACTTATCGCAGGAAGTGAGTGCACGCGCTTCCTGTTTTGAGTTCAAGACGATCGAAAGAGGTCCGATATGGACAAAGCAACCGCGATCATGGACCTGATCTCGGCCTACGACGCGTACGCCGACGTCAGCGAGCTGAACGTCTCGGCTGCGGCCGACGCCCCGGCGACCACGCTGCCCTGCGCCATCGCCGTCTCCAAGGCCAGCTCCACCTGGTGCGCCGCCAGCGTCAGCGCTGTCTCGGGTGCCACCTACGAGCTGACCTGCTGAGAAAGCTCTCTGTAGTGCCAACGGGTGCGGACCGGGCTTGTCGCGCGGTCCGCACCCGCCGCACCGCACCGGATCGGACCTGAGGGGTCGGCCCGGTGCGGTGCGGGCGGTTCCCGAGCCACCGGGACCCATTCGGGTCGCGGTTCCCCCCAATGAAGTGGAGAAGAGATGAACAAGTCCGACGCGATCATGGAGCTGCTCGGCGGCTACGAGGCGTACAGCCAGGTCGAGGAGCTCAACGTCTCCGCGGCCACGGACGCCCCGGCGACCACCCTTCCGTGCGCGGGCGTGGCGTCGATCAGCTGGCTCGCCAGCCAGTTCTCGGCGAGGACCATCTCCGGCGGCTGCTGATCTAACCCGTCACCGGGACCCAATCGGGGGTCTCGGTCACCCCAATGGAGTGGAGTAGCAATGAACAAGTCTGACGCGATCATGGAGCTGCTCGGCGGCTACGAGGCGTACAGCGAGGCCGAGGAGCTCAACGTCTCCGCGGCGATGGACGCCCCGGCGACCACCCTTCCGTGCGGGGCTGCGGCCACGATCAGCTGGCTCGCCAGCCAGTTCTCGGCGAGGACCATCTCCGGCGGCTGCTGACTTAACCAGTCACCGATCGGTGACTGGTGGGGACCGGCGACCCGCCGCTCTCCACCCCGACCGGGTGCCGCCGCCGTACAGCGGCGGCACCCGGCCCCAGACAACGACGAGCCGGGAGGCAGGAACGGATATGACCTCAACCCCCGAAAACCCCCACCAGCGACTGCATGAGATGGCGGACCTCCTGGCGCCGTCGGTCGTCCGTGCTGCCGCCGCCCTGCGACTCGCCGATCACATCGCGGCCGGGGTGACCCGTGCCGAGGACCTGGCCGCCCGCACCGACACCGTCCCTGAACTGCTCGACATGCTCCTGCGCCATCTCGTCGCCCTGGAGATCCTCGAACGGACCCCGGATGGTGAGCACAAACTCACCCCGCTCGGCGAGGCGATGCGCGACGACGATCCGATGGGGCTCCGCCAGGCGATCAGCACGGACGGGCTCTTCGGCCACTCCGAACTGGCTCTGGTCAACATCCTCCACACCGTTCGCACCGGGGAGCCGTGCCACGCCGCCGTCTTCGGTGTCGGTTTTTGGGAGAGCGTCAACACCGAGCCTGAGTTCGTCGAGCCGCTGGAGCAGAACGCACGCAACCCGCTCGCCTGGAACGCCGAGCTCATCCTCGACAGTTACGACTGGTCGAAGGTCCGCTCGGTGACCGATGTCGGCGGGCATAGCGGGACCCTCCTCATCGAACTGCTGCGCCGCCACCCGCACCTGCACGGTGTCCTGCTCGACCTGAAGAACGTGGCCGAGATCGGCGACCGGCGGATCGCCGAGGCCGGCCTGGCCGATCGGGCCCAGGCCGTGGTCGGCAGCTTCTTCGACCCGCTGCCCACCGGCACCGACGTTTATCTGCTCTCCGCGATCCTGGCCGACTGGTCCGACGAACAGGCCGTGGCCATCCTGCGCCGGTGCGGTGAGGCGGCCGGCCCTGATGGGCGGGTGCTCCTGGCTGAGGTGAACCTCCCGGTGATCAACGCCGGCTCGGTCGAAAGCGCCCGGATGGAACTCTACCTACGGGCGATGATGCCGAAACCGGTTCGTACTGTAGACGAGCTCAAGAAGCTTGGTGCGGCGGCGGGCCTCCGGGTGACCTGGGAAGGCCCGGTCACGCCGGTGCGCTCCATCCTGGAGTTCGCCCGCCAGGAGAGGTGAGGGGGAGGGCCGGGGAATGTTGCGGTTCGAAGCGATCAGCAAGAGTTTCGGCAAGAAACAGGTGCTGAAGGAGCTGACCCTGAGGGTCCGGCCCGGAGAGGTGTACGGCTTCTGCGGTGCCAACGGTGCCGGCAAGACGACGGCGATGCGGATCGCGCTCGGCGTACATGAGGCGGACGAGGGCGTGGTCTCTTTCGACGGTGTACCGGTCGACGCCGCGATCCGCCGGCAGTTCGGGTACATGCCGGAGGAGCGGGGCCTCTACGCCAAGATGCGACCCCGGGACCAGTTGATCTACCTGGCCCGGCTCAGCGGTATCCGCCCGGACGTCGCCGGGGCGCGGGCCGACGAGTGGCTGGACCGCCTTGGCGTCGTGATGGGCACCAAGGACCCGTTGGAGCGGCTCTCCCTTGGCAACCAGCAGAAGGTACAGCTCGCGGCCGCGCTGATGGCCGATCCACGGTTGCTGGTGCTCGACGAACCCTTCTCCGGCCTTGACCCGGTTGCGGTGGACGCGATGGCTGAGGTGCTGGTCGAGTTCGCCGGCCGAGGCGTACCGGTCGTCTTCTCCAGCCACCAGCTCGACCTGGTCGAACGGCTCTGCGACCGGGTGGGCATCATCCGCGACGGCGCGCTGGTGGCCGAGGGACCCGTTGGTGAACTCGGCCGGGAAGACGCCCGCCGGGTGCTGCAGATCGCTCTGGCCGGGGCCCCGCCCGACTGGCCAGCGGAATTGCCCGGGGTGCGCCGGCTGGGCGAGCAGGACGGACTGGTCTCGTTCGAGGTGCCCGAGAATGTCGACACCGGGCAGGTGCTCGACGCGGCGCGGCAGCTTGGCCGGGTCGAACACTTCGGCTGGCGCAACCCGCGGCTGGCCGACATCTTCCGGGACGCGGTGGCGGCATGACCCGCGTTGCGGAGACCGTCGTCGTGCGGCGCGGTGAGCAGGAGATCGCTGGGCCAGCGGCACCCACCACCGACGCCGAAACAGGCCGCCAGGGCCGTGACCTGGCGATGATCAGGATCGTCGCCGGGCGGGAAATCGGCCAGCAGCTGCGCAACAAAAACTTTTGGATGTCGCTACTGGTCACCGTGTTCCTGATCTTCCTGAGCTTCGGGCTGACCGTACTGCTCGACAAGGACGCGGAACTGCCCGAGGTCGCGGTCCCGGCAGGGCGTCCCGGGCTGGCCGCTGCCCTGCAGTCGCAGGCCGAGGTGCGGGAGTACCCCACCGCCGACGCCGCCCGGGCGGCGGTCCGGGACGGTACGGCCGAGGTGGCGCTGATCGACAACGAGGTCGTGGTGCTGCGCAAGCTCCCCGACGAGCTCGCCCGGACCCTCGACGACATCTACCGGGTGGTCACCTACCAGGAACGGTTGCAGCGGCTGGGCGCCACCGAGGCCGACCTCGCTGTCCCGGCGCTGCGGTTAACCACCCTCGACCCGGACGCGGCCCGGGTACAGCAGCGCACCATCACCGCCGGACTGGCCATCTTCGCCCTGGTCATGTTGATCTTCATGTCCGGGCTCAGCATCGCGCAGGGGGTGGCGGAGGAGAAGGCGAGCCGCATCGTCGAGGTCCTGCTGGCCAAGGTGCGTCCCTGGCACCTGCTCGCGGGGAAGATCGGCGGGCTGGGCGTCTCCGCCCTGGTGCAGATCTCGGTGATCCTCGGCGCGGGCCTGACCATCGCGCTCACCTTCGACGTCTTCGACGCCCCGGTAGAGGCGATCGGGACCGTGCTGAACGTGCTGCTCTGGTTCATCCCCGGGTTTCTGCTCTTCGCGACGCTCTACGCGGTGGCCGGATCGCTGGTCTCCCGGCCGGAGGACGTCAACCACGTCGTGGGCCCGGTCAACATGTTGCAGATGGGCACGGTAATCGGCCCGGTCCTGGCGGTGACCTCGCCGGACAGTCCGTTGCTGACTGTGGTGTCGATGGTCCCCGGTCTCTCGTGGGCAGCCATGCCGGTCCGGATGGCCTACAGCAGCGTGCCGTGGTGGCAGGTGGTGGTCGCGCTCGCCCTCACCCTGCTCGCCGTCGCCGTCCTGCTGCGGATGGGCAACCGGGTCTACACCGGCAACCTGCTGCGGTACGGCGGGGTTATCAAGCTCAAAGAAGCGTTGCGCGCCGCCCGGCACTGACGCACAGAGGAAGTGAGGACCCGTATCATGAACGCACCCGAACCCGAACGGCTGAAAGTTCTGCAGGAACTCACCCGTGGCCGTATGCCGCAGGTCGTGTGCATCGCGGTCCTCGTGGTCATCTCCACATCGGCAGCGCTCGCCACGCCGATGATCGCCGGCCAACTGGTGGCCGCGATCCAGATGGGTGAGGCCCTGACCGGCTTTGTCGCCCTGCTGATCGCCGTCGGGCTCGGCACCGCGGTGGCGGGCGCCCTGGCCACCTTCCTCGTCGGCCGGATGGGGCAGCACCTCATCTTCCGGCTGCGGGTGCGCACCGTTGACCGGGCGCTGCGGCTGCGGCTGGCCGATGTACGGCGGGAGGGTAGCGGCAACATCGCCTCCCGGCTCACCGTCGACGCCGCCCGGCTCAAGGCGCTCATCGACGTCGGGCCGATCCAGCTGCCGATGGCCGGGATCACCCTGCTCGGGACCCTCATCATCATGGGGATCCTCGACTGGATGCTGCTGCTGATCACCCTCGCCGCGTTCACGGTGGCCATCGGCATCATCGTCACCGTCGTGCGTCGGCTGCGTAAGACGTACCAGGCGGTGCAGGGTGAGATGGGCGGCTTCCTCCAGCAGTTCATGGGGGTGATGGAGGCCATCCCGATCATCAAGGCCTGCCGGGCCGAGCAGGCCGTCTCCGCGCAGCTGTCGGAGCGCGCCGGCAACCTGCGTGACCTGGAGATCCGGGCGGCCCGGATGGAAGCCCTGATGGTGCCGGTGATCAACCTCGGACAGCAGATCGCCCTGGCGGCCGTCATCATCGGCGGCGGCTACCGACTGGTTGACGGAGAGCTGACCCTGCCGAACTTCGTCGCCTTCCTGCTCTACCTGCTGCAGCTCACCGCGCCGCTGCTGATGGCGGCCTCCGGGGTGACCGGCATCCAGATGGGGCTGGCCGCACGGCAACGCTTCGACGACATCTTCGCCCTACCCCGGGAGGACCAGGCCGACCCGGCGCAGCCGCTCGGACCGATCCCCACCGACACCGCCGTCCGCTTCGACGAGGTCAGCGTCTCCTACGACGGGCGACCCGCGCTGCGCGGGGCGACCCTGGCCGTTCCCGCTCGCGGACTCACCGCGATGGTCGGGCTCTCCGGTTCGGGCAAGAGCACCGCACTCGGACTGGTCGAACGCTTCCTCACCGCCGAGGAGGGGCGGGTGGAGGTGCTGGGCCGGCCGGTGCAGGACTGGCCGATCGGCGAACTGCGCAACCGGATCGCCTACGTCGACCAGGCCTCGTCGCTGCTGCCGGCCAGCATCCGGACCAACCTCCTGCTCGGCCGGGACCATGCGGTCGCCGATGAAGTCCTGGAAGGGGCCCTGGATCGGGTCGGTCTGCTGGCGGATGTTCGGTCGCTGCCCGACGGGCTCGACACCGTCCTCGACGGGGGCGTCGACATGTCCGGGGGGCAGCGGCAGCGCCTCGCCCTGGCCCGGGCGTTGCTGGCCGACGCCGACCTGGTGCTGCTCGACGAACCCTCCTCGCACCTGGACAGCCTCAACGAGCAGCGGTTGCGCGACGTGGTTGACGACCTCGCCACCGACCGGGCGGTCCTGGTCGTCGCCCACCGGCTCTCCACCGTGCAGCACGCCGACCACGTCATCGTCCTCGACGACGGCCGGGTGGTGGACCATGGCACCCACGCCGAGCTGTCGGAGCGCTGCCAGCCGTACGTCAACCTGCTCAGCGCGCAGCTACTGGAGGCCCCGGTGGACGTCTCCGCCTGACCCCGCTTCATCCCCCGATCTCGACAAGGGACCGTCCGTGAGCACGTACTCGATTCTGATGCCGTTCGCCCCGGCCCGACCTGAACAGGCGCTGGCGATCGGTGCCTTCGCCCAGTGGAGCTCGGCCTACCGACTCTGGCAGGGGCAGGCGACCACACACGAGCCGTACCAAACCTTCAACTACCTGGCGGCCAGCGGTTTCCGGGTGCCGGTCGGGTTCGGCGTGACCTTGATGCCCTTCCGGCACCCGTACGAGGCGGCGTTGCAGGCCCAGTCGCTCGCCATCAGCATGGGGCATCCCGTCGTCGCCGGCTTCGGTCCCGGCGCTCGGGTGCTGCAACAGGCCATGCTCGGCGCGCCGTACCGTAGCCAGCTCGGTGCTGTCCGGGAGTACGCCACCGCGGTCCGCGGCATGCTGAACGGCGAGAAGGTGCCCGACGGCGAGTACTTCATCTGCCGGACCGAGCTCGTCCAGCTGCCCCGGCCGCCGGTCGAGGTGGGTCTGGGGGTGCTGCGGCCCGGGATGGCCCGCCTCGCCGGGGAGGTCGCCGACGTGGCGATCACCTGGCTCACCCCGGCGGCGTACCTGCGGGACACGATCGTGCCGGCGCTGCGCGCCGGTGCCGAGGCGGCTGGCCGGCCGATGCCCCGGCTGGCGGCGATCGTGCCGCTGGCCCTCGACCGGCCCGATCGGGAGGCCGTCGAGTTCGCCCTGGCCAGCAACTCGGGGCACCTGCAGCTGCCGCATTACGTGGACATGCTGCGCCGGTCGGGTATCGAGACGGACCCGGCCGACCCGGGGGCCGGGGCGCGCGCCCTGATCGAGGGGCGGGCCTTCCTCAGCGGCGGGCCCGAGGCGGTCGCGGAGCAGCTCGCCGAGTACGTCGAGGCCGGCGTCGACGAGATCGTCCTCAACGTCATCGGGGTCTGTACGTTGCTCGGCTTGCCCACCGCGTTGCGGGAACTGGAGTCGGTCCTGGCGGTGGTGGACACGTGACCGGATACAACGAGTTCGCCGGCCCGGAGACATTGGACCTGCGGCGGCTGGCCCTGGTGGTGACCGGCTCGGCCAACGCCTCCTCCATGCCGTTCTGGCTGACCTGGCTGCGGGAGGCGTACCCGGAGCTGGAGATCACCGTCGTGGTGACCCGCAGCGCCCAGCGGTTCGTCACCCGGACCGCTCTGGCCGGACGTACCCCCGGCGACGTGCTGGTTGACGAGTGGCCGGCGGACGACGACCGGGCGCGGCACGTCGAGCTTGCCGAATGGGCCGAGGCGTTCATCGTCTACCCCGCCACGCTGCACTTCGTTGCCCGGCTCGCCCTCGGTCTGGCCGACACCCCGGCGGTGCTGGCGGCGCAGTGCACCGCGGCGCCGGTGGTGGTGGCTCCCGCCCTGCCGCCCGGTGGCATGTTCAGCGCCGCCTACCGGTCACACTGGGCGGCGCTGGCGGAGCGGGACAACCTCGTCCTGGTCGCCCCCAAGCCCGGGGTGAGCCTGACCACCGGGCGGGCCGACGCCTGGGTTCCGCCACCTTTCCCCGAGGTTGTCACGGCGCTGGCCGGGCGGCTGGCCGAAGCCGTTGCACCGGTTTTGCCGGACCTCGCTGGCCCGGCCGCGCCCGCATCGCCCTCGATTACGGTGGCCGCTACCGGCGCTACCGGCGCTACCGGCACAGCCGGGGCACGGCCGTGACGGCCCCGACGGTGGCGGTGAGCCAGCCGGAGAGCGGCACCGCCCTGCTGCGTACCGCCGTGGTGCACGCCCCGGACGGCACCCCCCGGCTGCGTCGCTTTCCCGGCCCCCGGGCGCCACGGGAGTTCGTTCCGGTCGACCCCGTGCTGGCGGAGCGGCTCGCCGAGGTGCGTACCACCGAGGGCGCCCGGCTGGCGCTCTCCGAGACGACCGGACGGGTCCGGGTCTACCCGGCAAACGGCGTGGAGTCGGTGGCGCGGCGGCTGCTGGTCGACGGCCCGGTCGGCGAGATGGTCCGGCCGGTGCGCGCCCTCGGGCAGCTGCTGCGTGAGTTGCACCGGATCGAACCGCCGGCCGCGCTGGTCGGGGAGATCCCGGCGGGGGCGGCCCGGCTCGACCGGTGGCTCGCTGGTCGGAGCGCCGACCCGCACGCCGCCTATGCGGCCGACGTGGTACGGCGTCGGCTGGGCCCGGAACGCTGGGCCGGGATCCGGGACCGGTTCGACCGGTTGCTGGCGGAGTCGGAGGTGGTGTTGGCGCATGGCGCCCCCGGCCTGGGATCGATGATCGCCGGGACCGCCGGGGCCGACGTCCTGCTCACCGGCGAGGACCTCTGCGTCGCGTCCTGGCAGTTCGACCTGGGCTGGGTGGTCGGCGAACTGGTCGAACTGCGCTGGCAGGTCGGCGGGGACCCGCAGGGCTGGCAGGCGCTGCTGAACGCCCTCTTCGAGGGGTACGGCCGTGACCTCGGTGACGAGTGGGCGTCGCTGGCGGCGTTGCGGATCCTGCTGCACGTGCACGACATCGCCGCGTACGCCGACTGGTACCGGGCGGGCTTCGACCATTACGCCAGCTTCCTCTCGTTCCTGCTCAACCTGTGACACCCCCGGAGGTCCCCATGGCCGCTCACCCGCACCGGCCCGTGCCGTACCGGTACACCCTCGACAACGGATTGCGGGTGGTCCTGGCTCCCGAGCCCGGCGCCCTGCGGGCCGCGGTCAGCGTGCACTACGGGGTTGGGTTCCGCTCCGAACGTCCCGGCAGGGAAGGCTTCGCCCATCTCTTCGAACACCTGATGTTCCAGGGCAGCGCGAGCCTGCCCGACGGGCGCTTCTACGACCACATCAAGCGCTCCGGGGGCCAGGCCAACGGCACCACCCACCAGGACTACACCGACTACTACCAGGTGGTGCCGCTGGGCACCCTGGAGGCGGCGCTGTTCAGTGAGGCCGACCGGATGCGGGCCCCCCGGTTCACTCTGGAAGGCCTGGCCGACCAGCTCCGCGGGGTCGCCGAGGAGATCGATCAGGCGGTACGGCAGCGGCCGTACGGTGGATTTCCCTGGCCGCTGCTGCCCGGGGTGCTTTTCACTCGGCACGCCAACGCACACGACGGATACGGGGACCCGGATGTCCTTACCCGAATCACCCTGGAGGACTGCGAGGAGTTCTTCGACGAGCACTATGCCCCGGGTAACGCCGTGCTCACCGTGGTCGGCGACATCGACGTCGACGACGTGCGGGCCTTGGTCGACCAGCACTTCGGTGACATCCCGCCCCGGCCGACCGCCCCCCGGCCAGCACTGGGCGAGCCGCTACCGACCGCCGATCGGTGGGTCACGGCCACCGAGACGGGTGTGCCGTTGACCGCGTTGGCGCTCGGCTACCGGCTGCCGGACCCCGCCACCGACCTCGACGCCTACCTGGCGTACCTGGTGCTGGCGAGGGTCACCGCTGGGCAGGCGCCCCGGTTCGGCCTGCCCGGCCTCACCACCAGCTGCGGCATCTTCGGCGCATTCGACGCCCGCGACCCGGACGTGCTGGTGGTGGCGACGCTGCTGCCGCCGGCCCGGGCCCCGGAGCAGGCGGCGGAGCTGCTGCGCGCCCAGTGGGCACGGTGGGGCGAGGCGGATGCCCTGGTGGAGCTGGTGCGGGACAATGTGCCCCTACTGGTCGCCGCACACCACCGCGAGCACGCACAGGTGGAGGCCTACAGCCGGGCGTTGGGGCGGATGGTCACACTCTTCGACGACGCCGAACTGCTTGACGCGCTGCCGCAGCGGCTCGCGGCGGTGCGCCCCGACCAGGTCGCGGCGGTGGCCCGGGAACTGGCCACGGCTCCGCACGGTGCGCTGGTCATGGCGCCGGGCCAGACCCGGACCCGACCGGCGGCACCGGCCGGTGCTCCCGCCCCGGCCCAGACCGCCCGCCCCGAAGGGGCCGCCGGGTCCGCCGGCTCGGACGGGACCGCCGCCAGTGTCCTCAAGGTAAACGGACGGCAGCGCGGCGGACCCCGGCCGGTACCTGTCGACGGCCCGCAACTCGCGCCCGACCCGGCAGGGCTGCGCAGCGGGGTACTCGGCAACGGGTTGCGGGTCTGCGTCGTACCGGACCGTCGCGCCCCGCTGGCGGAGTTCCGGCTCCGGCTGCCGCTGGGACCGGAGGGCTGGACCCGTCCGGACCTCGTGGCCGGGCTGCTGGGCGTGCTCGGCGGCGCCGCTGACCGGTTCGAGCCGTTCGCCGGCAACCTGCAGGTCACCACCGATGGCCAGTGGCTCGACCTGGGCGGGTACGCCCCGGCCGCCGTCTCCGACCGGTGGCTGGCCACCGTCGCCGACCTGGTCACCGTGGTATCCGGAATCGAGCAGCCGACGCCTGCCCCGTCCCGTACCCCGGCAACCCCGGAACGCCACATCGACGATGTGGTCCGTCAACGCTGGCTCGAGGCCGGGACCTCCCCGGCTGCCGACCCCGATCCGGCCGGAACGTACCGACGGATCCTGGATCCGCGCGGCGCGGTGCTGACCGTCGTTGGTGATGTCGACCCCGGCCGGACACTTGCCGCCGCCGGTTCCGCCTTCGACGGTTGGGCCGCCGCCGGCCAGATCGGCGTGCCACCGGCAGTGTCGGAGCCTGGCGGGCTGCTGGTGATCCCCGCCCCCGCGGGCACCGAAGTGCACCTCACCGTCGCCGCCCCGGAGCGCCCGGAGGGTGACGAGGCGGCCCGCTTCCTCGCTGCGTCCGTCGTCGGTGGCGGCCCGGAGGCCCGAATCTCGGTCATGGCCGCCGGTAACGGCTACCAAGCTCACGTCGGCCGGGACGTCTGTGGCCCGGTTAGCCGGGCGTTCATCCGGGTACGGTGTGCCCCGGAGGCGGTCGTCGACGTCCTCGCCGACCTCGACGGCGAGCGGCGGCGGCTACGCGCCGAGCCGCTGACCGACGCCGAGATCGACCGGGCCCGGGAGTACACCGCGGTGCAACTGCTCAGCGCCTTCGACTCCCCGTCGATCCTCGCCGACCTGATGTCCCACCTGGTTTCGAGCGGCCGTGAACCGGACTGGCTGTACCGGCTGCCCGATTTGCTGCGCAAGGTCCCGGCCGCCGACGTGGCGGCGGCCGCCGTCGACCTGTACGCCGGGTCGGCGTCGTGCACCGTGGTGTACGGCGGTACTGACGAGGCCCTTGCGGCTGTCCGCGAACTCGAAGGAGGCCCCGATGCCCGTACTCGCTGAAGACCTCGCCCAACTGCTCTTTCACGAAAGCAAGGGACGACCGGTGGTCAACCGGGTCTATCTCGACGTGGTGCTGGCCGGTGCGGTCCTGCTGGAGCTGATCCGATCCGGGCGGGTCGGCATCTCGGCCGAGGAGCAGCCTAAGCGCCGGACAGCGGTTGTCCGCGATGCCTCTCCGACCGGTGATCCCGTGTTGGACGAGGCGCTGCGCCGGCTCAATGTTCGCCCTTTGAATCTGCGCAGGGCCGTCGAGGCATTGCGGAAGGGGACGCGGGAGGCGGTGCTGGACCGGGCGGTCCAGCGGGGGCTGCTGCGCCGGGAGGCCGCGCGGATGTGGGAGTTCTCTCCGTTAACCAAGTGGGTTCCGGCCGATGCGACCGCGACGCGGGAGGCGTTGACGGCGGCGCTGCGTGACGGTGCCGAGCCGGACGAGCGGATCGCTTCGCTGGTCGCTCTGCTGCACGCGGTGAAGGTGGTGCCGAAAGTTGTCGCCGGGGACAAGGTGCGACTGCGGGCCCGGGCGGACGAGATCGTCGAGGGACGGTGGCTCGACGAGAGCGTCCGGGCGGCTGTCAAGCAGGTCTATACGGCGGTCGAGAAGAGTGCGGTGGCGGCGGCGGCTGCAGCGGCGGCGGCGGCTGCGGCGGCGGCTGCGGCCTGATTTCCGGGTAGGGGCTCTGGGGAAGGCATCACCGGGCGGCGCGACCATCACCATTGGCCATGGAGCGGTTCCGATACCGTCATCGGGTCGGTCACCGAACCGTCCTCAGGAGCCGTGAATGAAGGCACTCTCCCTGCCCATTACCGCCGACCGCCTGCGCCTTCGGCCATTCAACGCCGACGACGTCGACGACGTGTACGCCTATCAGGGCCTCAAGGAGGTCGCCCGCTACCTCTACCGCCCGCCCCGCACCCGCGAACGCTGCGCTGAGATCATCGCGAACTCCCCCACCACGATCGCGTGGGACACCGACGGCGACTCGGCGTCGGTGCGGCTGTACGAACGCCTGGGCATGCGGCGGGAGGCCCATCTGGTCGAGAATGACCTCGATCCTGAGGGCCGGTGGGGAAGCGAGTACGTCTACGCCGCCCTGAAAAGTGATCTGCGACGGTAGCGAGCAGCCGACGTAGTGGTGCGGTTGAGAGTACTTCGGGCAAATCTACGAGCACATTATCGCGGAGACCTGCGCACAGGAGGACGCGCTCATCAGCGAGCTCAGGACGGAGGCGGCGGCCCGGTGAAGATCCTGCTGCTGGACAACTTCGACTCGTTCACCCTCAACATCGCCCAGTACCTGTACGAGGTCACCGGGGTCCAGCCGGTCGTCCTGCCTAACACCGCAGCCTACGCCGACCTGCCGCTCGGCGAGGTCGAGGCCGTGGTGATCTCACCTGGGCCGGGACGTCCATCGCGGGCGGCGGACTTCGGCGTCTGCCGTGAGGTCATCGCCCGGGCCGAGCTGCCGATGCTCGGCGTGTGTCTCGGGCACCAAGGCATCGCGGAGTTCTTCGGTGCCCGCACGGTGCGCGCTCCGGTGCCGGCACACGGGATCGTCGACACGGTCAAGCACACCGGCACCGGGCTCTTCGCCAGCCTGCCGCAGGACCTTCCGGTCGTGCGGTACCACTCGCTGGTGGCCGTGGACCTGCCCGACGAACTGGAGGTGACTGCCTGGACGGGCGACGGCCTGGTCATGGCGTTTGCCCACCGCAGACGGCCGATCTGGGGCGTGCAGTTCCACCCGGAGTCGATCGAGACCCGTGGCGGTCACCAGATCCTGGCCAACTTCGTGGCCATGGCCGCCCGGCACGGCACCGCTGCTCCCGTGGAGTGGGTCGACGAGGAGGCGGGGCTGAGCCCCTCGGTCCAAGCGTTCCGTCGGGTGGGCGGGGCCTCCTACCTGCGACTGAAGGTCACGCCAATCAACCGCCCGGCGCCGCCAGCTGACCTCTTCCAGGCACGCTACGCCGGCCGGCCGTACGCGTTCTGGCTGGATTCGGAGAAGAGCGAACAGCCCGATTCGCGGTACTCGCTGATGGGGGCGTGGACCGGGGAGGGCTGTGTCGCCCTGAGCTACGACCTCGCCGACCGGCGGTTGACGCTGACCGGCTCCGACCGAGTCGAGCAGGTCACCGGAGACATCTTCACGCTGCTTGAGGAAATTCTGTCTGCAGTGGAGGTAGAGGTGCCGGCGGACTGGCAGCCAGCGTTCACCGCCGGGTTCGTCGGATACTTCGGCTACGAACTGAAGGCCCTGACCGGCGGCGACGAACGGCACCGGGCTACCCAGCCCGACGCCTGGTTTCTGCACACCCGCGAGTTCGTCCTGTACGACCACCAGCTCGGCCAGGCGTACGACTGCGGCCTGGTCAAGAGCGACGACAGCTCGGATCCGGCGCCTGCCGAATTTCCGCCCGTAGCGGCGGACACCCCGAGCGCACCGGTGGACCCCCTCGTCCCGTACGTTCCCGGCCCCGTACCGCAGGACCGGCTCGACCTGCGCCACGACCGGGACGAGTACCTCGCGATGATCGGGCGCACGCAGGACCTCATTGTCGAAGGCGAGATCTACGAGGTGTGCCTGACCAACCAGGCCCGCGTAGCCGCCGTCGGCGACGGGCTGGCCGCGTACCGACGCATGCGTCAGGTCAGCCGGGTGCCGTACGGCGCCTACCTGCGCTGCGGCGATTTCGAGGTACTCAGCTCGTCACCGGAGGCGTTCCTGCGGGTTGACGCCCACCGGATCATCGAGTCGCGGCCCATCAAGGGCACCCGCCCCCGGGGTAGGACAGCGAGGCAGGACGAGGCGTTCAAGCGGGACCTGCTGACCTCCGAGAAGGACCGCGCCGAAAACTTGATGATCGTCGACCTCGTCCGGCACGACCTGAACGCCGTCTGCGAGCCAGGCAGCGTCCACGTCCCCGACGTGTTCGCCGTGGAGAGCTACAGCTCCGTCCATCAGATGGTGTCGACGATCCGGGGCCGACTCCGCTGGGGCACTTCCGCTCTCGCGGCCGTTCGCGCCTGCTTCCCGGGCGGATCGATGACCGGCGCCCCGAAAAGACGGACCATGGAGATCGTCGATGAGCTGGAGGGTGCCCCCCGGGGCATCTACTCCGGATCGATTGGCTGGCTGTCCTTCTCCGGCACGCTGGACCTCAGCATCGTTATCCGCACTGCGGTCGTCCGCGACGGGGCGGCCAGCTTCGGTGTGGGCGGGGCAATCACCGCAAAGTCGGACCATGAGCAGGAATTCGAGGAGACCCTGGTCAAAGCGAGCGTGCCGTACTTCGGCCTGCGCGGCTGGCGGGAGTCGGCGCCGTGAGCACGAGCATCTGCCCCGCGATACCGACCGAGTGGTAAAGATCGACCTCACCGGCGAGGTGGACCACCGGGCGGACGCGCTCGCGCCGGGCGCCGAGGCGCGCGCTGCGGTGGACGCGACCGAGCAGCAACCCTTGTCGGCTACGGCAGTGGCTTGCCGTCAAGCCCCGCCGCGTCCACTCGCCCGTCTTTTTAGGCGGTGTTTGCGACCGCCACGGTTCAGGTGATCATCGGTTGGTTCTCCCCGCCCATCGCCGGGGGCGAGGCGATCCTGAAGGCGTCGACCAGGACCACCGGCTGGCTCGCACCGTACGGGTGCAGGGTCAGGCGGGCCCGGCCGATCGGCGCGGACGCCAGGTTCACCTCGGCGGTCATCGTCGTGCCGTCCGTTGCGACGGTCCTCACCGTCGCTGTCAGCGGTTTCCCGGAGACGGGGGTCACCTGGACCGTGTCCCGCGGGTGCAGTCCGGTGCCGTTGATGGTGATCGTCCGGGCTCCGCCTGCCGGCACCGTGGCCGGAGTCACCGAGGTGACCGTGGCGACGGCGGCCTCGATGGTGAAGGCGTACAGGGTGCTCATGGAGCGGGTGCCGCCCGCCGTGACGCTGCGAACGGTCATGCGATAGAAGCCGATGTCCGTCGGCGTCCAGGTCAGCGTCGCGGTGCCATCCGGGTCGGCGGCGACGGTGGCGTACGGCCCGGAGTTGATCGAGTACTCGTACGCGGTCGTGTCGGGCAGGCGCGGCGTGAAGCTGAAGGTGCCCGGGGCGAGCCGGCCGCTGCTGGTCGCCGGGAAGTCGGTCGAGGTGACCAGGGGGGCATCCGACACCGTCCAGGACGTGCCGCCCTCCGCCGTCTGCACCCCGGCGGCGTTGCGGGCGACAACAGTGACGTAGTTGTAGCCGCCCATCGTCGGCGTGAAGGTGAAGGTCACGCTGCCATCGGCCGCTGGCGTGAGGACCTGCTTCGTGGCCGGATCGCGGTTCAGCGTGGCTACGTACTCGACGACGTTCTCCATTCGGGTGCGGGCCGTGAAGGTGGCCGGCGTGCCCAGGTCGACGCCGCCGGTGCGGGTCACCGTCGGCGCCGCCCCGTCGACGGAGACGTAGATCCAGCGCGGCTCGGAGAGGGTCCCGTCCGCGCTCCGGCTCTGGATACGCAGGCCGTTGATGTCGGTCTCCGTGGCCGTCCAGGTGAAATCGGCGGTGCCGTCCGCGCGTGCCGGGATGGTGCCCTTTTCGACCGGCCGTTCCTCAAGGCCCCAGTAGTCCGGCCAGTAGAGGTACGCCTCGACTTGTGGCGCCCGGGGCTCGAGGTGGAATGTGAGTGACGAACCGATCGTCACCCCCCGGTCCGTGTCCCCGGTGACCTTCGGGCCGTTGTCGACGAGGAACTCGTAGGCGCGGGGGGCGTGGGCCGTGCCGTCGCGGGTGACGCTGTGCACGTAGAGAGTCTGCCGGCCAGCGCGGGCTGGGGCGATCATCGCGGTCGCCGTTCCGGTGGCGTCCGCCGTCACGGTGCCGGACGGCCCGTCTTCATCGATACGCCACTCGAATGATGCGGTGTCGGCAACCGTGGCGGTGAACTGGAACGCGCCAGGCACGCCGACGTTGTAGTTCAGGTTCGAGCCCCAGTCCGGGTACGCGGACGAGAAGATCGACGGCCGGGTTTCCTTGACGTAGAACTCGTAGCGGGCCGGCTCGGACAAGTTGCCGGCCCGGTCGGTGGCGTAGACGGTGAGGGAGTGGTAGTTGGCCGCCTGGGGGGTCCACCGGATGCTCGCCGGACCGCCGAGCCCTTCAGCATCCACGGTGGATTCCACCCCCTCGTCGCTCAGTTCGCTGGAGTAGAGCCGGTAGAGGTAGCTGACGGTGTCCTCGGCGGCCGGGGTCAGCGTGAACACTCCGGGGACACCGATCGCGCCGCTGGCGTTGTCCCAGCTGCCGTGGGGATATTCGGCGGAGGTGACGGTCGGTGCCGGGCCGCCGCTGCGGTCGACCGTGAAATAGCAGGTGCTGCTCCACGGCGACGCGTCCGCACCGTCAAGGACCCGCACCCGCCAGGCGTACGTGACGCCGTCGAGCTGCTTCGAAGCGTCCTCTAGCTGGACGTAGACCTCGTTGCTCTGCTCGCCGATGCCACTGAGCCACTGCTGCGGGTGCTCCGGGTCGGTGACGTCCCACACCTGGAAGTCGGCCTGCAACCCGGTGCCCTCGCCCGTACGGCTGAAGGTGCCCTGCAGCACGACGGCGTTGGCATCGTTGAGCCTTCTCGGGCTCAGATACGGCCCCGGTGCAGCGGGGGCACACGACTGGCCGGCAGTCTTGAGATCGGTCGGTGCGGCTACCGCCGCAGCAGCCGGGGTGGCAGCAAGCCCCACAGCC
This sequence comes from Micromonospora sp., assembly GCA_036278255.1. GTDB lineage: Bacteria > Actinomycetota > Actinomycetes > Mycobacteriales > Micromonosporaceae > DASULK01. The sequence goes on along the minus strand of DASULK010000057.1, from coordinate 595 downwards.
GCTCCGCAGCCGAGCGCTGATGTCATGGCCAGCGCCATGATCCGCCGAGGAGTGCGCCAAGGCGTACGCATGTTGGTCTCCTTGCAATTAGACGGGTGTCGTTGATTGCCGCGAGGATGATGGCACGCCGGTACGACCAAGAGAAGGTTGTTTTCCCGGTCACGTGCGGCCCGGCCCGCATCCCGCTGGCGGGACGTGGGGTGGCTGACTTCGCCGAGGGGGGGACAATGGGTAGGTGCTGCTAGACAAGGGGGCCTACTTCATCGACACGGGTGTCGCCGAACTCGTCCCGGACTCACGTAACCCCTCGGGTTGGCTGCTCGTCGTCAACGGCCTCGAAAGTTCGTATATCGACCTTTCTGATCCGACCTGGCTGGAATTTGAGTACATCTCCTGGATGGGGATCGCCATCGACCTCGTCCGCGACGCGGACCAGCCGATTCGGGCGGCGCACCTCGGCGGCGGTGGCTGCACCCTGCCCCGCTACGTCGCCGCCACCCGTCCCGGCTCGGAGCAGGTCGTCTTCGAGATCGACAGCGAACTGCTCAGGATGGTGGCCTACGCCTTCCGGGTGCACGAGATCGAAGGCCTGCGC
>DASULK010000056.1:0-2298 GCA_036278255.1 Micromonospora sp. | reverse complement strand
CGCCGTAGCGGCGGCCGCGAGCCGGTGGCGGATCCTCACGCCTGTTCGCCGCCCTTTCGGTTCCTTGCGACCACGAGAGCCGCTGCCCCGCTGACTACGAGGACGACGGCAAGCAGGCTGAGTGGGAGAAGGTCCAGCCCCGTACGCGGCAGGGAACCGACAGCAGCGAGCTGCGTGACGTCGTCCACGTCGTCGTCCGACGGAACTGCCGCGGCGCTTCGGTCCTCGTCGGTGTCGCTGGTGAGCGTCTCGTCTTGGGGTGCCGGTGTCGGCTCCTGCTGAGGGCCGGGCTGGGCAGGGGCCGCTTGGCCGGGAACGAGAGAAACCCGGTCGGTTCCGCCGTCGCCCACGGACAGCATCGATTCACCGGCGAGCGCGAGGGTCGCCTGCGTGGTTGCACGCACGTCCGAGGACCCCTGCCCCGGGTTGATGGGCAGGCCACCGTCAGGCAGCTGAGCACCTTCGAGCCACGCGACGGAGGCCGATATGTCCTCGCCGACGAGGAGGAGCGCTGAGGCGGCGAGACCCGTTGCGTTCACGGCGCCTTCGGCGTTCCAGCTGCCGTCGGCGCGACGGTTGTCGACCAGCCAGGCCCGTGCGGCGATCGCGGCTGAAGCGATGGCGTCGCCGGACCCACTATCGGCGGCGGCTGCCAGTGCGGTCAGTGCGAAGGCCGTGGAGTCCGGCTCGCTGTTGCACGTCGTCGGGTTGAACTGCGACTGGAACCCGCCGTCGTCGCAGGCCTGGCCGGCCAGGAACTCGACGGCTTGGGCCGGGATCGCCTCACCGGCACGGGCCAGCATGATGATCGCCAGTGACTGTGTGACCGTGTTGGAGTAGTCGCCCCACTGCGTCGTGTCGCTGAAGCGTCCGGCGTCGTCACCGCCCCGCTGCATCTGCGCGAGCAGCCGGTCGATGATGTTCATGCCGGCGAAGCTCCGTGGGTCGTCGCCGCCCGCGAGCGCGACGACACCGAGCTTGGCCAGGGCGCCGGCGTAGGTGTCCCCCGTGGACGTGCCGGTGTAGTCGGCTGCTTCGGTGCGGAGGTAGCCGCCGATGGCGTCAACGCTCTCTGGCTGGCCACCGGCTGCCAGGAGGGCCAAGGCCCCGTCGGCGGTGAGTCCCGCGTCGGGGTAGACGGTGCCGCCGAAGTCGACCTCGAAGTGGTCGCCGTCGGTGAGCTCGGAGACCAGCCATGCAGCAGCGCGGTTAGCGCTGGGCGAAGTGGCACGCTTGGGTTCCGGTGCAGGGGTGGGCTGCTGTTCGGGCTCGGGTGCCGGTGCGGGTGCAGGGTCCGGCGCCGGTTCCGGGCCCGGCGCCGTTTCCGGGTCGGGCTCAGGCGAGGGCTCGGGTTCCGGTGCAGGGCTCGGTTCGGGTTCCGGTGCAGGCTCCGGTGCTGGTTCAGCGGCGGTCGGAAGCGCCGGAGATGTCCCACCACCGAACGCCCAGCCCTGAGCCGTGCCAGCCGCCGGCCGTGCCGACCCCGCACCCTGGCTGCTGTACTTCCAGTCCCCGCCGTCGCTGACCCAGTACGACCAGTAGGCGTCCACGGGGGCTCCGTTGCACGGGTCCGGGAGCTTCTTGATCTGGCACACCATGCCGTGGAACCGCGGATGGAAGTCGTACCCGAAGCCCGCTGCGCTCAGCACCTCCAGGCCAGTGCCACCGGCCGGTGCGCAGCCGCTCTCCGGCTCGCCGTTGAGCTCGGTGAAGTCGACGATCACCGCTACCTGATCGGCTTCGCATCCGGCGGCTTCGAAGGGGCTGAAGGTCTGCTCGACATTCTGTGGCGCCTCCGGGCCGGACGCGGCCGATGCCGGCCCGACGGCCCCGATGGCGGACAGGAGCAAGGTGAAGCCGGCCGCTGCTGAGATCAGCAGCCGGCGGGGGGACGAAGACATCTGGTGCCTTTCTCTGCGGTCCGCGACGGGACCGGGCACCAGGACGAGAAAACCCCGTGCACCGGCCTGGAAGGGCACGATGACGGGGGCGTCGACGGACTGGTGGTCCGGACTCCGCCCCGCTGACCTCGACGGTTGGAAGGAGCCGCTTGCACCAGACAGGCATTCCGGCTCGTGCCCAAATCCATTGGGACACCTACGGTTGCGGGACAGCGCCGGAATCTGACCGGCTTCCCCTGCAGGGTGCGCTCATTAAGTTGTGGTTCAGCGGGGACCCTAGCAGTGACTTCAGCCTGCGAAGTCGCGAAGTGGCGTACCTAACGCCGAGCCCGACGGCGGTGACGATGCGCAGTGGCCGGGCGCACTACTCGGCCCTCGGCCCGCTGCGGCTCCCCGA
>DASULK010000055.1:0-10572 GCA_036278255.1 Micromonospora sp. | reverse complement strand
CCGGTAAGCCCGCTGGCCGCCGTTGGCGCGCCAGTTTTGGGCGGGGGTCAGCCGCCCGGCTCGACCAACCTGCGGGTACGCCTGCGTCGGCGCGTCCCACCAGGACGGGCGGCGGTGCCGAGGCGGCCCGGCACGATGCCGGCCGGTACGCCGCACGTTGGGGCGTGTCTTGCCGGCCAGTTCGGCCTGCAGGAACTGCCACCGCCGGGCTGCGGTGTTGCGATGTGTTTCGCCACGACTCCACCGCCGCAGCGCGGACATGATCCGAGTACGCATACCGGTGGTCACGACTGCCCCATCCCGTGACCCCCACCTGCGCCGAACATCGGCGGCAGCGGCACCGCATGCGCCGCCGAACGGGTAGCCACCCGCATCAGACGGAGCAGCGCCCGGGACTGGGCCAGGTCGATGAGCCAGCGCTGGCTGGCGTCGTCATCCGCCGAGAACTCCAACAGCACACCACCCGGCGACACAGAGCCGACGTCCATCTGCCACAGCCCGGCAGCCACCTGAATCACCTCATCCCCACGCGGCGCTGCGCACGCCAGACCCGAGAAGTGCAGGCCGGACGCACAGTCCGGGCCACGCACACACCACACCGGATGATCAGGACCTAGTAACTTGTTCATGGGCCGGGACTCCTTCCCGGTCAAGGCCCGGGGAACGGAGCGCCATCTCCACCCTGGGCCGCCTGCTAAGTAGTCACAAACGCCATCAGCTAAGCCAGGAACCCGACGGCCCGCTCGGTTCAACCTCACCCCTGAACGAGGGTCAGCCGGCGAGGTACTCGGCCCCACCATGCAAAAGATATCAACGTAGGAACGTAGATACAATAGGATGTAGACATAAAGTTCACCTAGCGTGAACCAATGATCGACCCAAAGGCAGACCGGGCAGCGTTCCGACAACTCGCCGATCTGCTACGGGATCGCATCCTCTCCGGGGATCTCCCACCGGGCGCGCCTCTCCCCAGCGAACTGCGGCTCGTTCAGGAGTACGGGTTGAGCCGCACCACCGTGCGCCAGGCAATGGCCATCCTTCGCTCCGAGGGACTGGTGCTGGTCCAACCGCCACGCGGCACATTTGTCCGGCTGTCAGAGGCAACCGAGACAGTTAAGCTCCGACCCGGCGACACGGTTACCGCCCGGATGCCAACACCCGAGGAGCGCCGGTCACTTGACGTGCCCGAAGGCGTGCCGGTCCTTGTCATCACGCACGCTGACGGCACCACTGACGTCCACCCCAGCAACCGCGCACGAGTAGTCAAGTAAACCTGCTGCCACTCTTGCCCTTACAGCTTGTCGGTGTTTGGCGCCTTGCTACCTATGTGGACACCCGGATGGAGGTCTTCGACGATCTCTCAGGCGATGCCCTCCGGAACGGACGGGTCTGAAACTCCGCCCCGTCACCGGGTGAACTGGAGCTTGACCTTCCCGTCCGCGGCCTCCTTGACCTCAACCGACAGCGGCCCGAGTTCGCCGACCTCACCCTGCTGCAGGGTTATCGACTGTCCGCCGTAGCTCATCGTCACCGAGCCGCCGTCAAGGTCACTGACTGTCACCTCATGGTCCCAGACCTTCGTCGTGGCCTGGCCGGCCGTTTTCACGGAAACGTTGCAGGAGTTGGTCGAACAGACAACCGAGGTGGTGGTACAGCCGGAGAGGCTGGTCATGAGAAGCGGTGCCGCAGCGACGGCCACCAGGAATCGAGGAATTCGCATGGGGCAGACCTTGTCGCATGGCGGTCGCATCAGGCAGCGGTGGAGCTGCACTTGGCACGAAGCCGGGAGTCCGTGAGGCGGCCCCAAAAACACTGGACCGGCTTGACGGCCACTAAGGTGAGGCTACCCTAAGTGGGTGCCCACGGATCATGTGCAAGCTGAACCAGTGGCGGGCCTGCGCGGCAGCGGCCTCGCACTCGGCTACCACGGCAAGACGGTAGTCGACGGTGCCACGATCGCACTGCGCCCCGACGCGGTCACCGCGCTGGTTGGCCCCAACGGTAGCGGCAAATCCACCCTGCTGCGGGCGCTCGCCCGGCTACACGCGGTGGAGAGCGGCGAGGTGCTGCTCGGTGCGGACACCTCGGCGCTCGCCCTCTCGGCCAAGGAGTTCGCCCGCCACGTCACCCTGCTCTCGCAGAGCCGGCCCACCCCCAGCGGCGTCACCGTCCGGGACGTGGTCGGCTACGGCCGGCACCCATACCGCGGTCGCTGGCGGAGCGACGACCCGGACGGGCCGCGGGCCATCGCCTGGGCGATGGAAGTGACCGGAGTGCAGCAGATGGCCGACCGCGCAGCCGACGAACTCTCCGGCGGCGAACTCCAACGGGTGTGGCTCGCCACCTGCCTCGCCCAGGACACCCGGGTGCTGCTGCTCGACGAACCGACCACCTACCTCGACCTGCGCTATCAGGTCGAGATCCTCGACCTGATGCGCGACCTGGCCGAGCAGCACGCCGTCGCCGTCGGCACCGTCCTGCACGACCTCAACCAGGCCGCCGCGGTAGCCAACGAGGTGGTGCTGCTGCACAACGGCCGGGTCCGCGCCGCCGGCACCCCGGGGGCCGTGCTGACCGAAGCGGCTCTCACCGAGGTTTACGGAATCCGGATCGAGGTCGGCACCGACCCGTCGACCGGCTACCTGGCCACCCGCCCGGTCGGCCGACACTCGCATCGCGTCCCCGCCTGACCAACCGCCTCCCCGATCCCGTGCCACCAGTCCGTCCATCGACCCTCCAATAAGGAGAGGGAGAAGAGTCATGCTCCGTACCCGCACCGCCGCACTGGCCGCCGCGCTGCTGCTCAGTGCCTGCGGCACCACCGAACAGCCAGCCGCAACCGGCTCAGCCGCCGCCGGCGGGCCGGCTCGACATCCTCGCCCTCGGCGACGACACCGCCGCCGTACTCGGGCTCGACGTACGCCGTACCCGGATCGTGGTCACCGTCCTCGCCGTGCTGCTCTCCGCCGCCGCGGTCACCCTGGTCGGGCCGGTCGGCTTCGTCGGCCTCTGCGCGCCGGTCATCGTACGGCTGGTTCCGGGACTGCACCGGCACCACGTCCTGCTCCCGGCAGCCGGCATCGCCGGGATGCTGATCATCCTCGTCTCCGACGTGCTGCTGCGTGCCGTCATGGGCGGCCAGGCCGGCGTCGACATTCCGGCTGGAGTCGTCACCACCATCTTCGGCGCAGTGATCCTGATCTGGCTCGCCCGGCAGCACCGCGACGCCGGCACGACCCGCCTGCCACCGGCCAGCCGGTCGGCGCCACTGCGCTCCCGAGCGTTCCACCTCACCCTGGTCACCGGCTGCGCCGCGGCGGTCGCCGCCGCCATCCTGCTCGGCATATTCGCCGGCGACACCTGGGTGCTCGCCGGCGACGTGACCAACTGGCTGCAGGGCCGGACCGGGCCCGCCTACACCTTCGTGCTGGACCAGCGCTGGCCACGGGTGGCCGCCGCCGCCCTCGCCGGCACGGCGCTCGCCATCGCCGGCAGTGTCGTGCAATCCGTCTGCCGCAACCCGCTCGCCGAGCCCAGCATCCTCGGCATCACCGGAGGGGCCAGGGTGGCGGCGGTGGGACTGCTGACCTTCGTCCCGCTCGCCGGGGTGTGGGCGATGTCCACTGCGGCCGGAGCCGGCGCGGCGATCGCCTTCGCGCTGGTCTACGGCCTCGCCTGGCGCAGCGGCCTCGACTCCGACCGACTCGTCCTGATCGGCGTCGGACTCTCCACCGGCTGCACAGCCCTCATCACCTTCATCATCGTCAGCACCGACCCGTGGAACACCGCCAAGGCGCTGACCTGGCTCTCCGGCTCCACCTACGGCCGCACCCCGGCCCAGGTGCTGCCGGTGGCCATCGCCCTGCTCCTGGTGATCCCACTGGTCGTACTGGCCCGCCGGGATCTCGAACTGATGGCGCTGGACGACGACACCCCGCGCGTCCTCGGCATCCCGCTGGAACGTACCCGGCTGGTCACCCTGGCCGGCGCGGCGCTGCTCGCCTCCACGGCGGTCTCGGCAGTCGGTGTGATCGGCTTCGTCGGCCTGGTCGCGCCGCACGCGGCGCGGGCGCTCGTCGGTGGCCGGCAGGCGCGGGTGGCGCCGGTCGCCGCGCTGCTCGGCGCGCTGCTGGTGAGCGTCGCCGACACGCTCGGCCGCACCGTCATCGCGCCGGCCCAGATCCCGGCCGGGCTGGTCACGGCCATCATCGGCGCCCCGTACTTCGTCTTCCTGCTGTGGCGCTCACGCAATCGCGCGCCGCGGCCGGCCCGGTCACTGCCCCGGGCCACCACCACCGACGCCGCCGGGATCGTCGCCCGCGTCGGCCGGAACCACCCGGCCAGCGCGAATGTCATAAGGAGAGGAAACTGAATGTCACAGACCCTGACCGTCGCGCCGTGGCGGCTCTTCGCCGTCGAAGTACGCGCGGTGCACCGGCTGAGCCCGTCGTTCCTGCGGGTCACCTTCACCGGCCCAGACCTCGACCGGTTCGCCGACAACGGGCACGACCAGCGCGTCAAGCTGGTGCTGCCCATCCCCAGGCACGGCCTGGATCACCTGCCGACCGGCCCGGACTGGCACCAACGGTGGCGGGCCCTCCCCGACGAGCTGCGCAACCCGATCCGCACGTACACGGTCCGGGCGGTCCGCGCCGAATTGCGGGAGGTGGACATCGACTTCGTCCTGCATGGCGACGGGGGGCCGGCCTCCCGGTGGGCAGGAGACGCGCGCCCCGGCGACCAGGTGGCCATCCTCGGCCCGGACGCCGGCTTCGACGGCGAGCACGGCGGCGTCGAATTCCGGCCGCCCGCGCGCTCCGGCCCGCTGCTGCTCGCCGGCGACGAAACGGCCGTGCCAGCGATCGCCGCAATCCTGCAACGCCTGCCGCTGACGGCCCGAGGCAAGGCGCTGCTGGAGGTCCCCGATGGCACCGACGCCCTCCCCCTGGCCGCCCCGCCAGGGATGACGGTGACGTGGCTGGCGCGCGACCACGCCGGGCACGGCAAGCGGCTGATCCCCGCCGTGGTCGCAGCCGCGGACCGGCTGGTCCCGGCAGTCGCCGCAGGCACCAGCCGGCTGCTCCCGGCGGCCGGAACGTCCCGCTCGGCCGACCTCACTGACGTGGATGTCGACCGCGAGATTCTGTGGGAGGTACCGGACCCGGCACAGTCGGAGGCGCCGGAAGCAGCCACCACGCCGTACGCATGGTTGGCCGGCGAGGCCGGCGTCATCAAGACACTGCGCCAGCACTTGGTCGGCGAGCGGGGCTTTGACCGGCGGTCGGTGGCCTTCATGGGCTACTGGCGGCTCGGTCGGTCGGACAACGGCAGGGCCTGACCTGGTCGCCGCAGAAGAGTGCGATTACCGGTGCCGGCCGGTTGGCTGGTAGTGGTGATCCGCTTGGCATGCTGCTCGCTCAGTGGGCCGGTCGCGGTGACTCGTAGGTCGAGATCTCGATGAGGTTGTGGTCCGGGTCGCGGACGTAGAGGCTGGTTATTGGGCCCAAAGCTCCGGTACGGCGGACCGGGCCCAGCTCAACCGGAATACCTTCGCGGCGTAGGTGCTCGTGGATCTCCTCGGCTGGCCGGTCGGCGACCAGGCAGAGATCACCGCTACCCGGGGTGGGGCAGGCCGCCTTCGGATCGATCTCGTGCCCCACTGGATGCAGGTTGATCTTCTGTTCACCGAAGGCGAGCGCCCGCCGGCCGTCGTCGAAAACCTCCAGCCGCATACCCAGCCCGTGGTGGTAAAAGTCGACCGTCCGGTCGGGATCCGTCACGGTGAGGACGAGATGGTCCAGTCGCTGGATACGCATCTTGCATGCCTATCACGCCCATAGGGAGGACGAGCCAGGACTGCGGATCACGGGTCGGCCGGCCCGACTCGCGGCCGCATCGCCCCGCCACCGGGTCGGGCCGTGTCGGCTACAGCTTTTTGACGGCACGTCCCGTGAGTAGCGCCTGATCGGTGTGGCTATCGGTGTTTGAAGCTCGCTGTGTACGCGAAGTCGGGCTGCATGCTTCAACGGCGCGGGACGGTTAGCGATCGCTTACTGTCTGGGGATGGCGTTCCAACAGGAGGTACCGGCCGAGATGATCGCGGCCATGTGCCGGCGCGCATTCGGAGCGGCGACGACGGTCATCAGGGCGACCAAGATCGGCGTCGGGACTTGGAACGACACCTACCGCGTCGAAATCGCCGACCGCGGTCCAGTGATCCTGCGGGTCGCTCCATCGCCGGAGCGCGACGAGCGGGAGGCGATGCGCAACGAGTACGCGGCCGCGCCGTATTTCGCGGCCCTCGGACCGTTGGTGCCGCGGACCCTCTACGCCGACTTCACCCACCAGCTGATCGGCCGCGACTACATGCTGCAGGAACCGCTCCCGGGCGTCCCCGCGGCGGACCGCCTCAACGCGTACCCCGATCTCACGCCCTACTTCCGGCAGCTCGGCACGATCACCCGCACCATCCACAACGTGCGCGGCGTGCGGTTCGGCCCGGTCGCGGCAGCGACGTTCGCCACGTGGAGCGAGGCACTGGCCGATCAGTTCCAGACCCTCGCCGACGCATACGACCGGGCCGGGCTTGACGCCGGCGAGGTACGGCGGATCCGCGCAGCGGTCGACACCCATCGCGCGGTGCTGGATGAGGTGCGCGAGCCAAGGCTGCTCCACGGCGATCTGTGGCGGCTCAACATCCTCATCGATCCGGATGCGCCAGAGCCGGCGATCGTCGGGATCCTCGACTACGACGGCGCCTCGTGGGGCGACCCGCTCGCCGACTGGACGATCCACCAGGTCCTACGCCGTGAGGGCACGGAGGCGTTCTGGGAGACATACGGCCCACGCCCAGCCGAGCCGATCCGGCAACTGTTCTACCAGGCCCGATGCCTAGCCGGCGCCCGCCTCGACATCTATCGCCGGAACATCGACCTAGCTACCGTGCCCCCGGTCCACTGGGACCTGACCGACGTGCTTAAAGGGCTCGACGCCTAGCTTGCATGCCAGAACTGCAAACGATCATCAAACGGCGGCAAGAAGTTGGCCTGCCATCTCGTCACGGCATCGTTTCAGCCGTGCTATGTGCCCCTGCTTCTTCTCCACGTTGGCGGACAAATACGGCTTGCACTCTTCTTTCCCTATGACTTCCGTCAAGACAACGAGCTCCTCGTAGCCGACGGCTCCCAGGTAGCCGAGCCGATCGGCAACCCCCAGCGCGATCAGATCCAGAATCTCGGGCGCTGGCTGCATCTTCACGAACTCCCCAAATCGCTCACGCAGGCCATCAATGGCCAGCGAGGGAGTCTGTAGAGGTGAACCACCGACTATCTGCAGGGCCTTGTTGATGTTAGCCATCTGTTCTGTCTTGTCCTGTTCAAATTCGTACAGGAGTTGCTCCAGTGCCTCATCCCGAACGTGCTTTCTGAGCAGACCGAGCAGGGTGGCCCCCTCCAACTCCACACCACGCATGGCACCGATCTGGTGGAGAAACAGGCCCTTCGGAGATTTCAGCGCCATCTACCCCTCCCGTTTACTCGCTGCGGACAGCCCTACTCGCCCTGCTGTACCCGCCCGGCGGCCACCCATGCTGGTCCCTGTGCAGCGGCGGGCCGGGGTGACCGGCGAAGGGATCAGCCAGCCGCCACGGTCAGCCCCTCCTTGGAGTCGGCCAGGTCGACGCGGACCGTGTCGCCGTCGCGCACCTCGCCGGCCAGCAGCGCCGTCGCCAATTGGTCACCGATCGCCGACTGCACCAGCCGGCGCAGCGGCCGCGCCCCGTAGATCGGGTCGTACCCGTGCTCGCCCAGCCAGGTGCGGGCCGCGTCGGTTACCTCCAGCATCAGCCGCCGGTCGGCCAACCGCCGCCGCATCCGCGCCAATTGGATGTCCACGATGGAGCGTAGCTCCTCACCGGTCAGCGCGGCGAAGACGACAATGTCGTCAAGCCGGTTGAGAAACTCCGGCTTGAAGTGCGAACGCACCACCGCCAGCACCGCTTCCCGCCGCTGCTCCTCGCTCATCGTCAGATCGGTGATCAGCGACGAGCCGAGGTTGGAGGTAAGGATCAGGATCGCGTTACGGAAGTCGACCGTACGTCCCTGGCCATCGGTCAGCCGGCCGTCATCGAGCACCTGCAACAGCACGTCGAAGACATCCGGGTGGGCCTTCTCCACCTCGTCCAGCAGCACCACCGAGTAGGGGCGCCGCCGCACCGCCTCGGTCAGCTGGCCGCCCTCCTCGTAGCCGACGTAGCCGGGCGGGGCACCGACCAGCCGGGCCACCGAATGCTTCTCGCCGTACTCGCTCATGTCGATACGGACCATGGCCCGTTCGTCGTCGAAGAGGAATTCGGCGAGCGCCTTGGCCAGCTCGGTCTTCCCGACCCCGGTCGGGCCGAGGAAGAGGAAGCCACCGGTGGGGCGGTCCGGGTCGGCGACACCGGCGCGGGCCCGGCGGACCGCACCCGCCACAGCAGCGACCGCCTCGGCCTGCCCGACGACCCGGGCACCGAGCGAGAACTCCATCCGCAGCAACTTGGCGGTCTCGCCCTCCATCAGCCGCCCGGCAGGGATGCCGGTCCAGGCGGCGACCACCGCGGCGATGTCGTCGGCACCGACCTCCTCCTTGAGCATCGCCCCATCGGCCTGCAGCCCGGCCAGCTCCGCCTCGGCCTGGGCCAGCTCGCGCTGCAGCGCCGGGATACGCCCGTACCGCAGCTCAGCGGCCCGCTCCAGCTCACCGTCCCGCTCGGCCCGCTCCGCCTCACCGCCGAGGCGCTCCAGCTCCTCCTTGGCCGTCGAAATCTTGGTGATGTGGTCCTTCTCCAGCTTCCACCGCTCGGAGAGCGCGGTGAGCTGCTCACGTTTGTCGGCCAACTCCTTGCGCAGCCGCTCCAGCCGCTCGGCGGAGGCCTCGTCTGGCTCCTTCGCCAGCGCCATCTCCTCGATCTCTAGGCGGCGCACCGCCCGTTCGATCTCGTCAACCTCGACCGGCCGGGAGTCGATCTCCATCCGGAGCCGGGAGGCCGCCTCGTCAACCAGGTCGATCGCCTTGTCGGGCAGGAACCGGTCGGTGATGTAGCGGTCGGAGAGGGAGGCGGCGGCGACCAAGGCAGCATCGGTGATGCGGACACCGTGGTGCACCTCGTAGCGCTCCTTGAGGCCGCGCAGGATGCCGACACTGTCCTCAACGGTCGGCTCGCCGACCAGCACCGGCTGGAAGCGTCGCTCCAACGCCGGGTCCTTCTCGATGTGCTCGCGGTACTCGTCGAGGGTGGTCGCCCCGACCATGCGGAGTTCGCCGCGGGCGAGCATCGGCTTGAGCATGTTGCCGGCGTCCATCGAGCCTTCACCCTTGCCCGCACCGACCACGGTGTGCAGTTCGTCGAGGAAGGTGATGACCTGGCCGTCGGAGCCCTTGATCTCCTCCAGCACCGACTTGAGCCGCTCCTCGAACTGGCCGCGGTACTGCGCACCGGCCACCATCGCCCCCAGGTCGAGGGAGACCAGCTTCTTGTTACGCAGGCTCTCCGGCACGTCACCGGCGACGATCCGCTGGGCGAGGCCCTCGACGATCGCCGTCTTGCCGACGCCGGGTTCACCGATCAGCACCGGGTTGTTCTTGGTACGGCGGGAGAGGACCTGGACCACGCGTCGAATCTCGGCGTCGCGCCCGATCACCGGGTCGATCTTGCCTTCGCGGGCGCTGGCGGTCAGGTCGACGCCGTACTTCTGCAACGCCTGGTAGGTCTGCTCCGGGTCGGCGCTGGTGACCCGGCGGTCGCCGCCCCGCACGGCGGGGAAAGCGGCGACGAGGTTCTCCTCGGTCGCGCCGGCGGCCTTCAGCGCGTTGGCGACAGCGCCGCCGACCCGGGCCAGGCCGGCGAGCAGGTGCTCGGTGGAGGTGTATTCGTCGCCGAGGGGACGGGCGATCTGCTCGGCGGCGCCGATGGCGTTGACGAACTCGCGGGACAGACTCGGCTCGGCGACGCTGGCGCCGCGTACGGTCGGCAGGCTGTCGAGCGCCCGTTCGGCGTCCCGGCGCAGGTCGGCGGGGTTGACACCGACCGCCCGGAGCAGCCCGGCCGCGGTCGACCCGTCGGTGTCCAGCAGTGACAGCAGCAGGTGCCACGGTTCGACGGTCGCGTGTCCGCGCTGGTTGGCCGTGGCGACGGCGGCGGTGATGACTTCGCGGCTCTTGGTGGTGAGACGTTCGGCTTTCAACGGGCCACCTTTCGTTCACGACTACCGGGTTCGCCAGTTCGCTCCTTGCGCTGACCGCAACACCGGACCGGCGTATCACTAGTGATGACGCCGCCAAAGTTGAGCGTATTCCACTCAACTCTAGCGGGTGGCGCTGATCACCCCCTGTGGAGAACTACCTTGATCCATCTTCGTTCGGCCATCGGGCCCGTGCCCAGCCAGGCACTGCCGTCGTCGTGGAGGCTGAACACTGTGCCATCGTCGAGCGCCGCCACATGGATGCCCAAGGGCCAGCCAAGATCGTTGTAGTAGCCGGCAGCGACCACCCCGCTGCCGCTCGGCCCGGCCACCGCGATCCCCACATCGAGAA
>DASULK010000054.1:0-13952 GCA_036278255.1 Micromonospora sp. | reverse complement strand
TTGCTGCGGGTTGTCGATCTGTCGTGTCGCGCCGTTGACGCCGATCGCCCCCATCAGCGATCCTCCGAACCAGGCCCCTAGGCCGAGGTCGTGCATCGAGCGCAGCATCGTGTGCCGTTGGGACATGTGACTCCCTCTCATCAAGGTTCGGTCTGTGGAACGACCTCTTACCCGCCGCCCAGCGGGCTATGCGCGGGCTGCTCGCCGGAATTTCTCCTCGGGCATCGCCACCCCGGCCCTCGACCGCATGACCGGTGAGCGGTGGGGTACCCGCGGGAGCATGAGCCACACTTTTCGTGAGCAGATGACCACAGGGCTGGAAGAGGTCGATCGGAAGCTGGACCGGGAGGCCGACCCCGGCACCGTCGACGCTGTGGGCAAGCTGAGCGAAGCCTGGGAGACGGTTGAGGTCGCCCGAGGGCATCTCTACGCCTTCCACCAGCTCACGGGTCGGGCCGATTTTCTGCTGGAAGACGCGATCGCTCTCTTACGGGATGCCGGGCACCGGGATCTGGCGGATCGGCTGTCGGCCGAACTGCTGGGCCGCAACGTCCTACCCGGGCGCTGGACCTACCAGGTGGTGGAGGAGTACGACGACACCTACTACGAACCTTTCCGCAGCTTCGTCGTGCAGGGGCGCCAGTTGACCGGCGGCGTCCGGCACGCCTACGAGCGGCGCCTCAAGCGGGAACGCCGCACCCCCGGGCAGCCCGGTCATGAAGCGGCCCCCCGGGAGTTGCGGTACTAAAACTATTTCTCGTACGTGCGCAGACCGTTACCCATAGCAAAGAAGGTCGGTGCCCATTCGCCGATGAAGATGCCCCATCGGTCGGCACGCTCAATGCCAGCTTTTTCGAAACGCCGGGAGAGCATCCAACTGGCGAACGCTGCACCGATGCTCAACATGCCAGCCATGTAGCAGTGTTCAGCTTTCAATCCTGATTTGTGCAAATGCTCCAGCATCGGTTAATCCTCTCGATCGGGATGGTTCTGATGATGAGGCGCCAGCACCACACAGCCGGAAGACTACCGAGAGTGACGATCAGCTCGCAGCAGGTTGGGGCGGTCCGGGCCAGCGAAAAATGTGGGGCATTGCCATGCAGACCTTTCTTCCGTACCCGAATTTTCTGGTCAGCGCCCAGAACCTGGACCAGCGGCGCCTCGGTAAACAGCGGGTCGAAGCCATCCAGGTGCTCCGCGGACTGACCCGCCCCGGGTACGGCTGGCGGCACCACCCGGCGGTCAAGATGTGGTCGGGATACGAGGAGGCGCTGGTCCGGTACGGGCTCGACGTGTGCGGTGTGTGGAGCGCCACCGGTCGGGCCGACACCTGCGCGGTCACGCTGACCACCGATCTCGCCGCCGCCTGCGGGATACGCCACGTCCGTTCGCAGCAGGAGCTGGCCGAAGCCGGGGAGCTGCCCCCCTGGCTCGGCGACTACGGCTTTCATCGGAGCCACCGCTCCTCGCTGCTGCGCAAAGAACCCGAGTTCTACCGCCCCCGCTTCGGTGATATCCCCGACGACCTGCCCTATGTCTGGCCCGCCTCGGACCGCCCGCCAGCCTGCCTGAAGGCGTAGCGCGAGCGGGCCAGCCCGACGAGGCCGACCGCGTTTGTGTGTGATCGCACCGGGCATATCCGCGCATGGCCGACAACCACAGCATCCGTTGGTTCGAGACTCTCTCGTCCGGGGACACCAACCTCGTCGGCGGGAAGAACGCCTCGCTCGGGGAGATGATCCAGAACCTGCAGTCGCAGGGCGTACGGGTGCCGGGCGGGTTCGCCCTCACCTCATCCGCGTACCGGCAGTTCCTGGACGTCAACAAACTTCCCCAGCGCATCGGCGATCAACTCGACGCGCTGCACCGTGGCCGTGACCTGGCCGAGGTCGGCAGGAACATCCGGGAGATGTTCGTCGCGGCCGAGTTTCCTCAGCACATCACCGAGGCGATCGGGGACGCCTACCGGGCGTTGGCCGAGCGGCTGCAGCGCCCGGATCCGGATGTGGCGGTGCGGAGCAGCGCCACCGCGGAGGACCTGCCCCAGGCAAGCTTCGCCGGCCAGCAGGAGACGTACCTGAATATCCGGGGTGTGCCGGCGCTGCTGGACTCCTGCAAGCACTGCTACGCCTCCCTCTTCACCGACCGGGCGATCAGCTATCGGCAGGATCAGGGCTTCGATCACATGAAGGTGGCGCTCTCGGTCGGCGTGCAGGAGATGGTCCGGGCGGATCGGGCCGCCTCCGGGGTGATGTTCTCCATCGACACCGACAGCGGGTTCCCGCGTACGGTCCTGGTCAACGCCTCCTGGGGGTTGGGGGAGGCGGTCGTGGCGGGGAAGGTGGACCCGGACGAGTACCAGGTTTTCAAGCCGCTGCTGGATCGTTTCGATCTCACCCCGGTGATCTCGAAGAGGCTCGGCCGCAAACAGGCCAAGATTGTCTACGGCGGGTCCGATGGCAACCCGACGGAGCTGGTGCCGACCAGTGAGCAGGAGCAGGAGACGTACGTCCTGGGCGACGAGGAGATCCTGCAGCTGGCCCGGTGGGCGGCGTCGATCGAGGAGCATTACGGCCGCCCGATGGACATGGAGTGGGCCAAGGACGGCGACCGGAACGAACTGTACGTCGTGCAGGCCCGACCGGAGACGGTGCACGCCCAGCAGACGGCGACCACGCTGCGCTCGTACCAGCTGCGGGAGCAGGCCGAGCCGCTGGTGCGGGGGCTGGCCATCGGCGAGGCGATCGCCACCGGCAAGGTCTGCAACCTGCACAGCCCGAAGGAGATCGACCAGTTCGAGGACGGTGCGGTGCTGGTCACCGGGGCCACCGACCCGGACTGGGAACCGATCATGAAACGGGCGGCGGCCATCATCACCGACCGGGGTGGACGTACCTCGCACGCCGCGATCGTCAGCCGGGAGCTGAGCGTGCCGGCGATTGTCGGCACCGGTACGGCGACCCAAACCCTGACGGCCGGCCAGCAGATCACGGTCTCCTGCGCCGAGGGTGAGGAGGGGCGCGTCTACCCGGGGATCCTCGACTACGACGAACATGAGATCGACCTCGCCGAGGTCCCCGAAACCGACACCGACGTGATGCTCAACCTGGCCAACCCGGCTGCGGCGTTCCGGTGGTGGCGGCTGCCGGCCGACGGGGTGGGGCTGGCCCGGATGGAGTTCATTGTCAACAACCACATCAAAATCCATCCGATGGCGCTGCTGCACTTCGACGAAGTGGAGGACGTCGAGGCCCGGCGGCAGATCGAGGAGCTGACCCGCGGCTACCCCGACAAGGCCGAATTCTTCGTCGAGCGGCTGGCCCACGGCATCGCCCGCATCGCCGCCGCCTGGTGGCCGAAGCCGGTCATCGTACGGATGAGTGACTTCAAAACCAACGAGTACGCCGAATTGATCGCCGGGTCGAAATACGAGCCGTCGGAGGAGAATCCGATGCTGGGCTGGCGGGGCGCCAGCCGCTACAGCGACGAAGGCTACCGGCAGGGTTTCGCTCTGGAGTGTCAGGCGATTCGCCGGGTCCGGGACCGGATGGGGTTGACGAACACCGTCGTCATGATCCCGTTCTGCCGCACGGTGGAGGAGGCGGACCGGGTGCTCGCCACCATGGCCGAGCAGGGGCTGCCGCGCGGGGGGAACGGCTTGGAGGTGTACGTGATGGCGGAGGTGCCGTCGAATATTCTCCTCGCCGACCAGTTCGCGGAGCGCTTCGACGGCTTCTCCATCGGCAGCAACGACCTCACCCAGCTCATCCTCGGTGTGGACCGCGACTCGGAGCGGCTGGCGCCGCTCTTCAACGAACGGAACCCGGCGGTGACCGACAGCATCTCGTCACTCATCGAGACCGGCCACGCGAAGGGACGCAAGGTGGGGCTCTGCGGTCAGCGGCCCAGCGACGACCCGGACTACGCGCGGCTGCTGGTCCGCTCCGGCATCGACTCGATTTCCGTCACGCCGGACAGTTTCTTCAGCGTGCTGCAGAACGTCGCCGCCGCCGAACGCGACGAGCGACGCCAACCACAGACAGCCCTCGCCGGAGAAGGAGTCCGGGCCGAGTGAGCTGATCGAAGATCGCCGACTTGCCGGGGGTAGGTGCGCGGCGCTGCGTCGATCGATGGGGCAGACTGAGCCGGTGAGCCCTGTGAGTCGTGGCCGTCCGCGCCAGCCCAAAAAGAAGTCTGTCCGGCGGCCCGCCCTGCCCGAGGTGTTCGACCTGTCGGACGCCTGCGACTGCGCGGCATGTTCCGGTGAAAGCTTCGATGTTCAGGAGATGATCGAAGCCCTGATCGCCGGTGGCGCGGATCTGATCAAATTCGAAAGCCCGCTGGACGCGGAGATCGCCGGCGCGATGTTCATCTCCCTCGGTGCGATCGTTGGTGACGGTTTCGAGGAGGTGCTGCTCGCGGGGCTCATTCCGGAGTTTGAGGCACGGGCCACCATCGAAACACTCGCGTTACTGCAGGCCATCACCCCCATGGTTGACGGCGATGTCGGCAGCGCAGCCTCGGCGGCTGCAGCCCGGCTCGTCGAGGCTGGCATCCCGCAGCCCGGCTGGGCGGCCGAACTGGGCCTGCCGGTGACGGCTGGTGACTGTTGGCGGCTGAGTGACTCGGAGGGCGCCGGGTCGATGCTGGTCTGCTCATTTCATCGGGCGGGGCGGTCACACGCCATCATGGTGAGCGTGGACCACACCGATTGTGGCGCCGCCCAGGAGATTCTCTTGCTCGACGCGGACCAGCTGCCCCAGGCGCTTGAGTTGTTCCAGGCCGACGGCCGGGACAGCGGCCTGGAGATCACCAAGGAGGCGCTGGACGCGGCCGAGTTCCGCTGGCAGGTCGAGAGTGCCCTGGATGCCCGAGCGGTGCACGACGGTGAGGCATCCGACCTAGAGATGGAGGACCTACCGGTCGATGAGGACGGTCCTGGCTACGCGGTCTTGGCGGTGCTGGTGCGGGCCCGGATGAAGGCTCTCCCGAAGCCGAGCAAACCGCCCGCGTCGCACGGGCCGAAGGGTGACCGCATCGGACTCGATGCGCTGCAGCTGCTCACAGAGCTTGCCCAGGTCGCCAACTCCCCGTTCAGGGGGACGACGGGGCTGCCACCGAGCCGGGCGGCGGTGGCGGCACTGCCCACGAAGCGCAAGAAATCCGACGGGCCGGCACCGATCTACCAGGTCAAGGTGGGGTTGCGGGGAGCCAAACCCCCGATCTGGCGTCGGCTTGAAGTGCCCGCCGACATCAGCCTTGCCTCGCTGCACAGTGTCATTCAGGTCGCCTTCGACTGGGACGACAGCCACCTGCACGTCTTCGAAACCCCTTATGGAGACTTCGGGGTTCCCGATCGCGAGCTCGGCCACCGGGCGGAGGCCCGGGTGACGTTGGAGCAGGTCGCTCCGGCGGAGAAAAGCAAGATCCGTTACCTGTACGACTTCGGCGACAACTGGGAACACGAGATCGTGGTGGAGAAGGTCCTCGACCGAGACAAGGCAGCGTCATATCCACGCTGTACGGGTGGGCGGCGTGCCGGCCCGCCAGAAGACTGTGGCGGTGTCTGGGGCTACGCGCACCTGGTGGAAGTCCTCAGCGACCCGACCCACCCAGAGCACGCAGACCAGCTGGAATGGCTGGGGCTCGACCACCCCGCCGACTTCGATCCTGCCGGTTTCAACAAGGAAGCGGTGACCCGGGCACTCTCCGCCCTGCCGCTGACGTAACGCAGGCCAGCTGCCCCCGAACCACCCGCGATGGTCAGGGCTGAGCTGCGATCGGTGTCTTCGGAGTTCTACTGATCGGCGACTGCCGGTGCCGGCGCGTCATACCGACACCGACAAGCACGACAACCATTCCGGCAACGATCCGCGGGGTGATCTCCTCGTTGAGGACGGCCGCCCCGAGCACCACCGAGACCACGGGCAGGAGATATCCGACTGTGGCGGCGGTGGTCGCGCCCTCGTCCGCGATGAGGCGGTAGTTGAGGTAGAAGGTGAACCCGGTGCAGAAGATCCCGAGCACGACCACGGCTGCGATAGCGGTCGGGGTGATCTGCAGAGGGCCCGGGCCGCCGACGGGTAGGGCCAGCGCGCTCCATCCGGTAGCGGTGATGAGCTGAGCTGCGGAGAGGGCGACGGTGCCGGTGCCTCGCCCGGTGAGTCTGCGAGCCATGTAGGCGAATCCGACCGCATAGCTTGCCGCCGCCGCGAGGATCGCCAGCGCGCCCCAACTGGCCAGTCCGGTCCGCTGCCACGGGGCGAAGATCAGTAGTGTTCCGGCGAAGCCGATGAGGATCCCCCAGAGGCGGACCGGATGCACCCGATGTTCGGGGCCGGCGGCGACGCCGATCAGCAGCGCCCAGAGCGGGGTGGTCGCGTTCAGCACCCCGGCCAGTCCGGAGTCGATGGTCTGTTGGCCGATGCTGAAGAGGGCGAACGGCAGCGCGTTGCAGAAGAGGGCGGCGACGAGGAGGCGACCCCAGACCGCCCGGTCGCGCGGCAGCCGTTGGCCGGCGAGACGGCACAGTGCCATGAGGACGGCGGCGCCCAAGGCGCAGCGGGTGACGGTGATGTGGAGGGGCGACAGGCCGTTGTTCAAGGCGAGTTTGATCCAGAGGAAGCCTGAACCCCAGAGCAGGGCGAGCAGCCCCATCCGTGCGACCGTGCCGTGTCCGCCGTTGATCACCGGGCCGCCCCTCTTGTTTTTCCGCCGGCTTCTTACGCTCCCTCCGGCAGGCCGATAGGACAAGTGAAAAGATCTGCATCGACCGTT
The DNA here is from genome assembly GCA_036278255.1 of Micromonospora sp. GTDB lineage: Bacteria > Actinomycetota > Actinomycetes > Mycobacteriales > Micromonosporaceae > DASULK01. The sequence goes on along the minus strand of DASULK010000054.1, from coordinate 7,175 downwards.
AAGGTTTGCTACATGCTTGATGTGCGGCGGCTACAGATCCTGCGGGCCGTGGTCACCGCCGGATCGGTGACCGGGGCGGCGGCGAACCTGGGCTACACACCGTCGGCGATCAGCCAGCAGGTGGCGGCGCTGGAGAAGCAGGCCGGGACGGCGCTGCTGGAACGGGTCGGGCGGGGTGTGCAGCCGACCCCGGCCGGGCGGCTACTCACCGAACATGCGGCCATCATCAGCAGGCAGCTCGCCGAGGCCGCGGCCGCGTTGGCGGACCTGCGGGCCGGGCGGACCGGTCGGCTGGAGATCCGCTACTTCGCCACGGCCGGGGCCGCCCTCCTGCCGCCCGCGCTGGCGCGGCTGCGCCGCGAACATCCGGACGTCCAGGTTGATCTGAAGCTGATGGACCCCGACGACCCGCTGACCGAGGTGGAGCAGGGCAGAGCTGATCTGGCCATCGTGGTCGGCCCGCGGGACCGGCCCCGCGACGGGGTGCGGCTCGTCCATCTGCTCGACGACCCATACCGTGCCGTCCTGCCGCGAGGGCATCGGCTCACCACGAAACGGACGCTCGACCTGGCCGACCTCACCGACGAGCCGTGGGTCGACGGCGAAGGAGCGGCCGGCCCGTGCCTCGAAACGGTGCTCGACGCCTGCGCCGCGGCCGGCTTCAGCCCGAACTTCGCGGTGGAGAGCGGCGACTACGCCACCGCACAAGGGTTCGTCGCCGCCGGCCTGGGCGTCAGTCTGATCCCCCGCCTCGGGCTCGACACCCGGCATCCCGGTGTCGTCGTGCGCAAGGTTCGTAACCCTGAGCCGATCCGATCGATCTACGCCGCCGTACGGGAGGTCTCACTGGCCCAACCCGCGCTGCAGGGACTGCTCGACGCCCTCCGGGAGACCTCGGCATGACCGGAGGTCACCGCTTCGGCGAAGGCATCCTCTGCTATGACGGCGTGGAAAGAGCGGCGGGAGTGTCAAGTTAACGGCTGACCGGTCGCGGGTACGTGAAGCGCCCCGGCTCGGTGTGAATCCGAGCCGGGGCCGGGTGGCGGAATCGTTGCTCAGCTGCGGTAGCGGCGGACCGCCATGATCATATCGCCGATGGCGATTACCGCGGTGATGGCGAACGTAACCCCGCGTACCTCGACGGCGGCGGTGATGGCGATGGACCCGGCTGCGCGCATCGCAGCCCAGGTCAGCTCGTAGAGCTGGGGCTGGTGGGGCTGCTCCTCAGGTTTCATTCCTGCCTCCTCAGGTCACCTGTGGAACCCATTAGGCGGCTGGGAGAGCGCATTTCAGCCGTTGTCGCCCCAGCTAGGTCGACAACGTCCGTGACTATCGCGAACTTGTGGTGTGCGGTGGAAAGATGCGGGTCCGGCCGACGTTCTCAGGCGTGCAGCCGACATTTTCGCGGGAGTTGGCCGGCACGATCGGATATTCGGCCGATGAGCGGCTACTTTGGCTCGTCATATCCGATGCGTGAAGATCAGAATGCGAGGGATCATGGCCAGCTATGCGAAGGCCGCGTTGCCGCAGTGGCGCGGTCGGGGAGCAACTGATCTTGCCGCATTGCGGTCGGAGATCACCGATTGGGCTGCGTCCACCGCCATGCGTGACCTGGTGGAGTGCTTCGAGGAGAAATGGCCGTCCGGTGACACCGGGGAGCTGCTGGCCGGCTTGGATGAAATCTCAGCCCGATGCTGGGATTTCCGCGGTGGCGGTGAACGCGCCACCGCACTTACGAAGGAGTTTCCTGAGAGCGTGAGCGAGCGGGTGCATGCCACGGCTGCCGCCCTCGGTCTGCGGCATCACAACGTCCCCACCGAACGCTCCTACGAGCATGTCTTGATCCATGGTGGTCTGTTGCGTGGGTGCCTGATCCGCGCCGGGTACGCGGCCACCCTGCTTGGCGAAACCATCGACACCACAGATGTCTGTGGGCTAGGAAGTTTCCGCCCAACGACCGAGATAGAGAAGACATTGGCATCGGAACTGGCGATCGGTGAATGCTCCGACGAGTTCGGTGCCATGGACATCGCGCTGCGGGCGGCCTTCACGGGTGCCCTGCGGGAGCGTGAGAGCGGGAATGTGGTTGCTGGCAAGCCGCATGCCTCTTTTTTGACTCGTGAGTACCGGACTCCGGACGGTCCTCGTGTCAGGGTGTTGGCCGCACCCTCATCAGATCCGAGGCGCCGCGCCAATACCGCGGACACCTGCACGTTCTGGGCGGACTCCGTGGCCCAACCTCGCCCAGGTCAGAAGATCCTTCTGGTCACCACCGAACACTTCGTTCCCTTTCAACACGCTGACGCCGTCCGGGTCCTCGGTATCCCGTACGGCTGCGCGGTGGAGACGATCGGCGTCGACCCGGCGGCCGTTCAGGACGAGCGCCTTCGCCAACAATTGGCCACAGTCAACTATCTGCAGGAGACTCGGTCGGCCATTCGGTCAATGCAGCTTCTTTACTCCACTGCGCACAATAGTTGAATCCCATCTATGGGGAGGCTATATGCCAGGGGAGCATGGCGCCGCCGGATCTGACGAGATCAATTTCGTACTGCGTGCATGGGAGGCGCTGCTCGACGGGCGTGCCGAGCAGCTTCGCCAGGGGTTGCCGGATCGGCGTCGGCGGCGCGCCGACGCCGATCCAGACGCCGATCCAGACGCCGTTCCAGACGCCATCTTCGCGGCGGTCGGCGGCTATGTCGTCGCCGATGGGAACTGGGTGCGGTTGCCCGAGCTGCGTCGCCGGATCCGGTCCTGGGGCGGTGACATCGCCGCGGCGGCGCCATCCCATGCCGGACCGCCAGTCCCTGCCTGGGCGACCGACGAAGAGTGGTTCAGCACGATGGCCGACACGCTGCTGATCTTTCCCGAGGAGCACGCCGCAGTGGCGCGTCATGAGCAGGTCAGGGATCTCTTCGTGTACTGGAGCGGGCACCACCGGCCGTATCTGCGGCCGGCCGCCCGGCCGCCCCAGGCGATCGCCGCTCACCGGCGAGACCTCGTTGAAGCCGGCGCAGTCCACCTTCCGACACGGCCCGCCCCCCGGCCGAAAGACGCCTACCAGTACGTACAGATCCGGCCTGCGCCGGAAAAAGACTTTCACAACCGGCTCGCGAGGCACATGAGTGCCGGCGGTGCCGATCGGGACAGGAAGCAGCCAACAGATACTCCTGCGTGGGTACGAGCGCGCGCCGATGAGGAAGTGCTCCGGCTGATGGGCGACCGGCAGCGCCGAGCACATCTCGCCAAGGCCCTCGCCGAGCACCACCGCCAGACGCCGAGCTTCGGATTCCATAACCGGCAGGACTTCATTTCACGCCTGCACCCCGCCGCCACGGACCATCCGGGGCGTCGCGTCATCGTCGGTACGGCCCTGTTCCGAGCCTGGAAGCTCGCCACGTACTGCCGGGTCGCGCAGTACCTCGACATACGGTATCCCGGGTGGCGTGACCCGGAGCGCTGGAACATCCTACTGCCCCTTGGGGACGGTAAACGGTTGCACGTCATGGCCACCGAGCCACTGCCGGGGCCGGCGCCGGGGGAAACTTCCCATTTACTGGAACGGCTTCCGGTGCCAGCGCTCTGGGTGGCCCTCTGGGACCAGTGGGTTGAACCCTTCGACTGCGCGTTCAGGGATCTGGTTCCGCTCGTCGAGCGGGGACCCGTCCTGCGCGGGATGATGCCGGAGAACAGGGGCAACTCCGGTGTCGCGGCGAAGTTCGCCGCCCTCGTCGAACTCGCTGCTGCCGACATCCGGCCGCCGCTGGAGACCACACCGGTTCGGTCAATCGCCCAATGGACCCCTGCCCAGCGACTGTTCCTGACAGCCGTGGCCGTGACGGTGGACTACGCCGAGGCGGCCGACGAACTCCGTCAGGCCCTGGCGCCGAAGCCTGCCTGGAAGCCGCCGAGACAGCGGATCTCGGCACTAGGGAAGTCGCCAAATCCCGCGAGCCCAGTCCAGACGCAGCAGGAGTTGCGGCGGCGGGATGACACCCTAATTGACAATCTGGAGAGAAAGCTCGGCTACCAAAACAGCGAGGTGATTAGAGGCCGACCTGCGGCGAAAGCAGCCAAGGAGCACTTCAGCGATGCGGACGAACTACACGAGTGGGCCGTGGCCCTGCGTCGTCACCCCGACAAGGACGTCCGGCTTGGACTGACCAGAAAGTTGATCGTGCCGTTGACGGAGCGGGTGCGGGACCTCGGCGACGACGACGCCGCGATCGCCGACATCATGAACAGCATCCAGATGCTCTCCTTCGACACGAGCACGCTTGCTCCCGAGGAGACCGAGGGGCTGTTCCTGCCGATGATCGCCAGTCTGCCCTACGGGCGTGGCGGCCCCTTCGTCGCGAACGTCCTGCGGGCCATCGCGATTCAGCACAGCAAGGCGCACCGATACCCGGACGCCCAGCGGTGGATCCTGTGGGCCCAGCAATGGTTGGATGCCCGGCGGGAGATTGGACTCTACCGCCAGAGCGATGACGAGCTGAAACAGCTCCACGACGCCCGCCACCAGGTCACGCTCCAGGCCGCCGGCCTGTACCTACGCATCACGGAGTGGTTGCTCTCTCACCCGAAGTATGCAGTTCGTGGCGGGTACGACCGTGCCAGAGCGTTGCGGCGACTCAGCCAGTTCGCCACCCATGCACTGACATGCGCCGGCGATGCCTACCGGGAGTTGGCCGAGATCCAGTACAACTTCCCCCTCCCCGACACCAAGACCAAGAAAAGGGCGGCAACCCGGGCCTGGGTCACCAACACCAGCTGCATGTACATGCGCGCTCTGCTGCTACGGGCGACGCTGCACCTGGTCGAGGCCGACAGCGGCTACCTCGTCGCCGACGCGCAACTGGAGGCCAAGAGGTCGGCATTGGCGTTGCGCGACTACGTACCGATCCTGTACCGCGAGACCACGACAAAGGTCCTTCCGGCGAACTTCGTCAACGAGCTGACCCGGATCGCCCTCCACTACGCCTTCCTCACCGGGCACCGCTTCCTGCCACCCGGAGACCCCGCCACCCTGCCGGCCCACCTGGCCCGACCGGCACCTGGCATTACCGACGCCGATTCGGTGGGCCTGCTCGACCTGAAAGCCGCCTCGGCTTACCTCATCTCGCAGGGACACGACGCGGGCATCCTGGCCAGCATCAGGTACGAACCCGCCAAGGTGGTGCTGCAGAAGAACAGCATTCCGGCGGAAGTACGGGACGGGCCGCACGGCCGGCGAGAGCGGCCATTCAGCTACCAGGAATGGCTAAGCGAAGCTGACCTTTCATTACGGCTGGCAAGGCGGTTCGCGCCCAGGGAGTTCCTGCGTACCACCGGACTACTCAGCTCCCAAGACATCCCCAGGATGCCATTCTGAGGCGGCATACCGCGCTACTGGCACCTACTCGGCACAACACCTACAGGCCACACGGCTCCCTGCACGGCCTCACCCCCGAAGCATTCCGAGCCGCATGGACCAACAACCAAAACCGACTCTCATAACGCCGGTCCACTTCCCGGGGACCAGATCAACTCCCTGGCAGGCCTCACTCGACCCCGATGTCCTCGTGCGTGCCGTGGGCCAGCGCGGCGAGGGTGTCGAGGGCGGAGGACAGGGCCTGGATTGTTGGGGAGGAGAGAGCGAGCCGTACGGCGTTGGGTGCGTGGCTGGGATTGACGGCGAAAGCGGCAGCGGGGGTCACTGCAATGCCGTGGCGGGATGCGGCGGCGACGAAGGTGTCTGCCCTCCATGGCTCCGGCAGGTCCCACCAGCAGTGGTAGGCGTGTGGATCGCCGTGGATGGCGAAGCCGGCGAGACGCGTTCGGGTGATCTCCTGGCGTGATGCCGCGTCGAGCCGTTTGGCTTGTCCGATAGCGGCTGCAGTTCCGTCGATAATCCACTCTGTTGCTGCGTCGAGGGCGAAGCGGGGCGCGGCCCATGCCCCGGATCGGAGTGCTGCCGCGACACGGTCGGTGAGGCGCGCCGGCGTCGATGCAAATCCCAACGTCAGGCCCGGTGCCAGCCGTTTGGAGAGGCTGTCGACGAGGATGGTGTGCTCGGGCGCTAGCGCGGCAAGCGGTGGCAAATCTTCGCGGAGGAAGGCATATATGGCGTCCTCGATCGCGTACACGTCGAGTTGGTGCAGGAGTTCGGCGAGTGCGGCGCGCCGTTGCTCGGGCATCGTGACGCCGAGCGGGTTGTGCAGCGTCGGCTGTAGGTACACGGCGCGCAGCGGTGTGGCACGGTGCACGGATCTGAGCGCATCCGGGATCAGCCCGGCCTCGTCCATGGCGAGCGGGACGAGCGTGATCCCGAGGCGGGCGGCGATGGCCTTGACCACAGGGTAGGTGAGCGGCTCGACGCCGAGCCGTTCGCCGACCGGGACGAGCGCAGCGATGGCGGCGGCGATCGCCTGCCGACCGTTGCCAGCGAACAGCAGGCGTTGCGGATCCGGCGCCCAGCCGGCGCGGGAGAGTAACAACGCCGCGGCCTCGCGGGCCGCGGGCGTGCCCGACACACCCACGGGTTGCAGGGCCGTTGCCAGGACGTCGGGCCGCAGCATGCGCCCCAGACCCTGGGCGAGGAGTGCGGGCTGCTCCGCCAGTACCGGGAAGTTCAGCTCCAGGTCGACTCGCGCGCCGCCCGGCTCGGCCAACGCGGGTTCGAGCGGTGGTGTGGCGGCGCGAACGAATGTGCCGCGGCCGACCTCGCCGACGGCCAGACCGCGCCGTACCAGTTCGCGGTAGACGCGGGCGGCGGTGGACGCCGCGATGCGGTGCTGGCGGGCGAATTGTCGCTGCGGGAGGAGTCGATCGCCCGGCCGAAGGCGACCGGCGGTGATATCGGCCGCGAGGGCGTCTGCGAGCAGGCGGTAATCGTCCATCAAATCCTCCAATTGCACCGAGTTCATTTTCTCTATTGCACTCGCATATTGCACCTCATAGCATCGAGGCGTCAAGGCCGCGGGAGCGCCATCCCCGGCGTCACGGAACCATTTGGGGGATTGATCCGGTGAGCACGGTTTCCATCGACGGAATCACCGTCGGATACGACGACGAGGGCAGCGGCGAACCACTGGTGCTCATTCACGGTCATCCGTTTGACCGGTCAATGTGGCGACCGCAGGTCGAGCACTTCAGCCGATCCGGTTGGCGCGTGATCGCCCCGGACCTGCGCGGCT
>DASULK010000053.1:0-6736 GCA_036278255.1 Micromonospora sp. | reverse complement strand
GTACATGAGCCCGATCTGCTTCGCATCCGTGGTGCGGAGCATTCGGGTGAATAACGAGCCCTTGACCGGCTGTCGGACCGGCCAGGGCCGGGTCACGATCGGCTTGGGTTCCACGCTGGTCACGGGTGGCCTCCGGTTCTCATTACTGCTGTTGATCTGCGGGCCCTACCTTCGGGCAGAATAGTCCCCGCTGCCGGTGCGCCGGGCCTCGGGTGGGCATTCCGCGTCAAGGAACCCCTCCCGCAGTAGGGGCCGACGCGCGCGGAAGCACCCGCAGACCCGATGCGGGGAGTTGTCGTACGGTGACGGTTGGCCGGTGGCCGCCGAGGGCGACGGTCACCGGATCAACGGCGCAACAGCTTACCGGGCGTGGGTGCCGAGGTCATGATGCAGCGAGACCGCCGACTCCTGGAACTCCCAGTCGCCCCGCCGTTCGCCCTCCTCCAGCAGGTACCGGATCCCGCTGTAATCGGTGGCCTCGGGCACATCCACGGTCAGCAGGCTGGGCAGCGGGGAAGCGCCCACCCGGCACCCGCGCTCGGTCAGCGCCGCCGCCAGTTCGCTCTCCTCCGCCGGCTGCAGGACAATGACCCGAATGGTGGAGTGGCGGCCCCGCTGCACCATCGCGTCGATCCACATCCGCCCCGACGCGTCGGGGTTCGCCGTCACGATGTCATCAACCGCCAGGCGTTTGGCGAAGGCCGGCGCGGTCAGCACCCGGTAGCGGCGCTCCCCCACCGGCTCTCCGCGCACCTCCTCGCAGTCGAACGGCGGCCACACGTCATCCTGCTGCAACCGGATGTGCAGGATCTGCCCCGCGGGATCGGACATGCGCGCTCACTCCCTCGTTAGCCAGCGGCCGCTCCTCGGACCAACGACCGGTCGTCCCGGGCGTCATCGGCCGAGCGAATCGATCTGGCGGACCTCCTCGTCGCTGAGCGAGAAGTCGAAGACGTCGAAGTTGACGGCGATCCGTTCCGGCGTGACCGACTTGGGGATCACCACCACCTCATGCTCGAGATGCCAGCGCAGCACCACCTGTGCCGTGCTCACCCCGTGCGTCTCGGCGATCTGGACCAGCACCGGGTCGTTGAGGTTGGTGCTCTTGAAGGGGCTGTACCCCTCCAGCACCACCCCGCGCTGGCGGTTCTCGGCCAGGCGCACCGGGTCGTACAACGACGGGCTCCACCGGATCTGGTTGATCGCCGGCGCCTCCCCGGTCGCCTCGATCACCTCGTCGAGGTCGCGCGTGTGGAAGTTGCTCACGCCGACCGCCCGGGCCAGCCCTTCGTCCCGTACGGCGAGGAACTCCCGCCAGATTCCGGCCGCGGTGCCCTGCGCCGGCGGCCAGTGGATCAGCCACAGGTCGACGTAGTCGACCCCGAGCGCTGCCAGGCTCTCGGCGAGGGCCTGGCGTTCCTGGCCGACCTGTTCCGGCAGCAGCTTGGTGGTGATGAACACCTCTTCCCGGGGCAGGCCGCTGTCGCGCACCGCCCGGCCAACCTGCTCCTCGTTCTCGTACATGGTGGCGGTGTCCAGTAGCCGGTAGCCGACATCAAGTGCGGCCCGGATCGCCTGATATCCGCTGCGGCCGGTGACCCGCCAGGTGCCGAATCCGACCAGGGGCATCTGAACGCCCCCCGCAAGGGCGACCGCGGGCTGGTTGACCAACGACGTCATGGCGCTCGTCATACCCGAAATACGCCACATCATGCGTCGGGTCAGACGCCGGCCGGGTCGGTCAGACGCCAGGCGGCGTTGATCAACCCGATGTGCGACAGCGCCTGCGGTGTGTTGCCCCGGTGCTCGCCGCTGGCCGGATCGATCTGCTCGGCGAAGATCCCCAGGTCGTTGGCGCGGGCGCAGGTCCGCTCGAAGAGCGCGGTGGCCCGCTCCGTCTCCCCCAGCAGCACCAGGCATTCGACCAGCCAGAAGGTGCAGAGCACGAAGCCCGCCGGGTCGTCGGCCCAGCGACGCACCAGACCGTCGGTGGTCAGGTTCCGTTCGACGGCTTCGATCGTCGCCCGCATCCGCTGGTCGGTGGCGGGGAGAAAATGCACCAGGGGCAGGATCAGCGCCGAGGCATCCAACTCGGGTGAGGCGAACGCTCCGGTGTAGGCGCCCACCTGCTCGTTCCACCCCTGCTCCAGCACGGCCCGGCGGATCTCGTCCCGTACCCGGGCCCAGCGGGCCGGTTCGGCGCGCTCATCGAGGAGTGGGGCGAGTCGCACCGCCCGGTCCAGCGCCACCCAGCACATCACCTTCGACGACAGGTAGTGCCGTGGCCGGTCACGCGCCTCCCACATCCCGGCGTCGGGTTCCCGCCAGGTCTCCGCCGCCTGGTCGGCGAGGCCCACCAGCATGGCCGGCAGTTCCGCACCGAGCCCCTCCGGGCCCCGGAACTGTTCACGCAGCCGGTACGCCGCGGCGAGCACCTCACCGAGCACGTCGAGTTGCCGCTGCCGCCAAGCCTCGTTCCCGACCCGCACCGGGCGGCTGTCTGCGTAGCCGCGCAGCTGGTCCAATGGGCGTTCGGCGAGGTCCCGCTCCCCCTCGACGCCGTACATGATCGGCACCGGTGCCGGGCCGATGCGGCCGGCGGAACGGGCCGCCCACCCGAAGAGCCGGGAGGTCTCCTCAGGGCAGGCGGCAACCCAGAGGGCGTTCATGGTGAATGCAAAGTCGCGCAGCCAGGCGTACCGGTAGTCGTAGTTCCGGTCGGCGCCGATCTGCTCGGGCAGCGAGGTGGTGGCGGCGGCCACCACCTCGCCGCTGGGCACGTAGGTCAGGCCCTGCAGGATCAGCGCGCTGCGCCGTACCTGCCGCGGGTAGCGGCCGTCGTAGCGGTGGCTCTCGCCCAGGCTCTGCCACGCCTGCACCGTGTCGGCGAGCGCCGCGACCGGGTCAAGGTCCACAGGGGGCGGGGCGCCGTAGGCGGGTGTGTAGGCCAGGACGAACGTCTCCACCTGTCCGGCTGCGACGTCGAACCACGCCTCCGCCCGGCCGCCGTTGACGGCCAGGGGCACGCTGGCGCGCAGGGTCAGGGTCACCGGCCCGGCCACCGCCACCACCCGGTCGGGCTGGTGCTGCAGGTAGGGGGTGAGCAGCCCGTACTCGGGGCGGGGTACGAACTCGGTGCGTAGGCGGACGGTGTGCTGCAGCCCCTCGACGACGCGCACCAGCACCGCCGGCGAATGGTGGCCGAGCCGGTGCCCGCGTGCGCCGGGCTCGGTGATGAGCGCCTCGGTGACCGCGACGCGGCCGCCGTCGACGGAGTGGACGGTCCGCAGCACCAGGCTGTCGCCGACGTAGGTCCGTTGGCTCTGCACCGCGGCGGACCCGCCGGTGGGGGTTCCCCCGGCGCTTCCGGCACCCGCCGTGACCGGCCGCAGGCTCCAGTGGCCGGCGTCGGCGTCCAGCAGTCGACCGAAGACCGAGGCGGCGTCGAAGCGGGCCGGGCACCACCAGTCGATGGAGCCGTCCCGGCTGACCAGCGCCGCCGAGCGGCAGTCGGAGAGGAATCCGTAGTCGGAGATCGGCTGATGGGCCACGCTGGCGACCTACTCGCAGACGCGGCGGTCAGGAGGGCGGGGGCCGGTCCAGGCCGGCCTGCTCGGCGGCCTCGGCCTCCGACTTGGTCCGGTGCACCGCCTGGTCGGCGTGCTCGGGTGGGCCGTAGACGGTGTAGAGGACCAGCGGGTTGGGGCCGGTGTTGACGAAGTTGTGCCGTGTCCCGGCCGGGACGGCGACGAGGTCACCGGCGGCCACCTTCTTCCGCGTGCCATCGACCGTCGCCGCACCGACCCCGCTGACAAAGGTCAGGAGCTGATCGGTGTCCTCGTGAACCTCTTCGCCGATCTCCCCGCCCGGCGGAATCGTCATGATGACCAGCTGGCTGTACTTGCCGGTCCAGAGCACCCGGCGGAAGTCCGGGCTCCCCTCGGCGACTGTCGCAATCGTGAAGTGCTCCATGCCGCGTCCCTTACCCCGACCGGCGGCGGTCACGCCGCATCGCACGAACGGGTGACATCGCCGATAGAGGGTCGGGTTTCCCGGCAAACGCGGTTTGTTCACCCACGAAACGGGCAGGCTGGTCGCAACCGGGTGCACGACGACCGGTGAGCCAGGTCCTCGCTGGTGTACCGCCGATGGGGCTGCGCTGGTGGGAGACGGCTAGGGCGCGGCGGCGCTCCGTTCTCAAGTGGAGCGACGTCGCACCTCGCTGCGCCTCCCATCCCCCGTACTATCGAGGCCGGATGCGGAGGTGGACAGGTGTCCGATGCGCAGGCTCCCGTGGTCGTCGGGGTTGACGGCTCTGACCAGTCACGGGCAGCGGTGCCGCTGGCGGCACGGGAGGCAGCCTGGCGGCACCGGCCGCTGCGGGTGGTGCACGCATTCATCTGGCCGATGCTGCGCGTGCCGCTGGAGCCCCCGAAGAACGGGCCGGCCGACGGGGGGCTGCGGCAGCAGGCCGACCGGATCCTCGACGAAGCGATGGAGGAGGCGCGGGCGGCCCAGCCCGGGCTGCCGGTATCCGGCGAGGTGGTGGCCGGCCAGCCCGCGGTGGTGCTGCTCGCCGAGGCCCGGCACGCGGAGATGGTGGTGATCGGCAGCCGGGGCCTGGGCGGCTTCACCGGCCTGCTGCTCGGATCGGTCGCCGTGCAGATCGTCGAACACGCCCCCTGCCCGGTGCTCGTCGCCCGCGGCGAGGAGCGGACCAGCGGGCCGGTGCTGGTCGGGGTGGACGGCTCACTGAAGAGCGAGCCGGCGATCCGGTTCGCTCTGGAGGAGGCGTCGTGGCGGGGGACCGGGGTGGTCGCGGTGCACGCCTGGACGCATCCGGTCTCCGTCGGCCCGGGGGACATGCAGCCGCTGGTCTTCGACATCAACGCGATCGAGGAGGACGAGGCCCGGGCGCTGGCCGAGTCGATGGCGGGCTGGCGGGAGCGCTACCCCGACGTGCCGGTGGAGACCCGCACGGTGCGGGGGCGGGCGGCGCGGGCGCTGCTGGACGAGGCTGGCGACGCGCAACTGATCGTGGTGGGGGCGCGCGGACGCGGCGGATTCACCGGACTGCTGCTGGGCTCGGTCAGCCAGGCGGTGCTGCACCACGCGCCCTGCCCGGTGGCGTTGTTGCGCACCGGCTGATGCCGCTGCACGGGCCGGCCGGAGGGTAGGCCGCAGCGCCCCGGTCACGGTTGGGGTGAGGCGGGCCCGCTGCTCGAAGCGGCGGGCGGGTCCGGCAGGCCGAGGGCGTGGATGCCGCCGGCCCGGGTGCCGAAGTAGAGGCTCCCCTTCCAGACCGCCGGGGTCGACTCGATGCAGCCGCCGATCTTCATCTTCCAGAGCGGCCTGGGATCGGCGTGGGTGTCGGCCACGTCGTACGCCCGCATGGTGCCGGTGCAGTCGCCGATGAAGAGCACGTCGTCAACGACCACAGGGGACTGCCAGGTCTCGCCTCCGGGCAGGTGGAACTTCCACCGCACGGCGCCGGTCGCCCGGTCGACGCCGAGCACGTCCCCGCCGGTGGTGTCGAAGATGACGATGTCCTTGTACAGGGCGGGGGTTCCCCAGACCCCTGCCGGCCTCGACCCCTGGTCGTTGATCTTCCAGACGAGGGGGTTGTCGGGCCGCGCCGGGTCGAGCTTGATCATCTGACCGATCTTCTTCGACCGGGCGTTGCCCAGCTCATACTCCACCCCGACGTAGAGGGCGCCGGCCTCGTCGATGACCACCGAGGCGTCGGTGTCGTCGCCGGTCCAGAAGCGGAACACCCGCTGGGGTTTGCGCCCCTCTTCCAGGCCGCTGATGTCCCAGCCCTGCACCAGCCCACCGGAATTGGCGAAGTAGACGGTGTTGCCGTAGATCGAGACGGAGTTCTCGATGGAGACGTTGCGGTGTCCGACGTCGCGCAGCAGCTGCGCGTCCCAGCCGGGGGTGTTGAAGACCAGCTTCGGCGCCACCTTCACCTTGCCGTTGCTGTCGTAGCCGCGGTTGAGCTTGACGATGTGGAACTGGCTGTTCTCACCCCCGATGAAGAGGTAGTCGTCGATGATGAGTCCGGCGCCGTCCCAGTCGTCGTTCCACAGGGTGGGTTGGACGGCGTGGGCCGACAGCTTCCACAGCTCGGTCGGCTTGCCCCGGTCGATGGCCAGCACCCGGTAGTAGTTGTCCCGCGAGCCGGAGTAGACCAGCGGGAACCCGTCGGGGTCGATGGTCACGGAACCTTTGATGATGTCGCCGGTCTGGAAGCTGGGCAGGAGGCGCTCGCCGGTCTGGGCGTCGAGGAAGTGCAGCGCACCGTCGTACGCGCCGAACACCACCCAGGTACGCCCGTCCCGCTCGAACACGGCCGGCTGCCCGGTCCACCCGGAGCCGCACCACACCCGGGTGTCCCGGCCGTCTGTCGACTCCCGGCACAGCCCGCCGCTGCGCGGATACCGCCACCGCTGGATCGGGGTGGTGCGGGGCACCGGGCCGGTGCCGTAGTAGGTGCGGGTCGGGTTGCCCCGGAAGGTCAGGAGGCCGGTCACCTGGTCGCCGTACGGCTGGCCCACCCCGGCAGGGTCGGACCAGCCCTCGAAGGGGGGCGGGGTGGACGGGGTGGGGGAAGCCGGCTCCTGCGCCGGCACCCACCGCCCCATGGCCCCATCGTTCGGTTTGCCGGCGCTGTCGCAGGCGGCGACCAAAAGGACGAGCGCGACGATCGCTACTGGAAGCAACCCGGGGCGTCGGG
>DASULK010000052.1:0-4132 GCA_036278255.1 Micromonospora sp. | reverse complement strand
TCGAAGACGAGTTGGGCGCCGACCGCCGCGGGGAGGGTGACGTCGGCGTATTCGGCGGCGGGGCTGACCGGCGAGTCGGTGATCACCACCACCGACAGCCCCGCCTCACGCGCCTGGACAAGGGCGTCGAGGCATTCCCGGGGATAGCGGGGCAGCACGATCGCCAGCATCGCGGTCGCCCCGGCCGCCCGCGCCTGCTCCAGCAGGTCGGCCTGGAGGCTGCCGCCGGAGTCGAGCACCCGCACGTCGGGGAGCACCTTCGCGGCGAAGTAGGCGAAGTAGGCGGCCAGTGGGGCGGCGGCGCGGAGCCCGAGCACGGGCAGGGGTCTGCTCGCGGCGAGCAGGGCAGCGGCGTCGGTGACCCGGCCGGGATCGGCGAGCTCGTCGGCGAGCTGGCGCAGGTTGTTGGCCTCGGAGCGGACCGCCCGCTGGATTTCGCTGTCGGCTGTGGCGGCGGCCGGGGAGCCGGCGTGGGCGACGGCGAGGTCGCGGAGCCGGCGACGCAGCGCCGGATAGCCGTCGTAGCCGAGCGCCATGGCGAACCGGGTCACCGACGGCTGGCTGACCTGGGCCAGCTCAGCGACCTCGGCGGCGGAGAGGTAGGCCGCGGTGGCGGCATGCTGCACCAGGCTGTGCGCGATCCGCCGCTGGGTCGGGGTGAGTCGCACCCCTTCGAACAGGTCGAGTACGTGCTCGGCCGGCACACCCTGGCCCGTAACGCTGCCATTCACGCCCAGACTGTATGCATAAAAACATTCAGCAGGCAACGCCGCCTCGGCACGTAACGATCTCGTAACCTCAAATATTTGATTTAGTAAGTTCGTCGCCCTCTGCCCGTGGTGTGGCATCCCGCTGCGGCCGCTGCGGCCCCAACGAACGATTGCCCGGCCGGACTCAGTAGCGGCGGCACCCCTACTGCCGAGTCAGAGGCCGCGGCCAAGTCGCTTGCCGAGTCCTGCAACGTTCCCGTCGAAGTGCTGGCAGCAGCAACGGAGACGACCAAAGTTCGCGCGATGCCTTCCGGTGAGTTCGAGTTTGAATCCTGGGCTGAGCCGCAGTGGACCCGCCGTGGTAACTCCTGAGTGGACATCGACACCACCCTCGTCGTTGGTGCCGATGGGTTGGTCCGCCCGGTTGCTTCTACCGCTGATGTGGTCTTTTCGCCCGGGGGTGCTGGCCCCTTCGCCACGATGACCGGTGCGGGCGCAACCTTCTCGCTAGCGTGGCCAGTCGCGCTGCCCCAGGGTGTCATCGACGAGGACACGATCACCTATCCGGAAGTTCATCCCGGCGTCGATCTGGTGGTACGGGCCGAGAGGGGCGGCTTCTCGCACCTGTTGGTGGTCAAAACGGCTGAGGCGGCTCAGAACCCGGCGGTACGCAGCGCCGAGTACCTTGTGGGCGGCACAGCTGAAGTGACCGAGGCTGATGGTGGCCTCACGATCTCTGGCCCGGACGGGTTATTGGCCGCCGCCCCGCCGGCTATGGCCTGGGATTCGGCACCGCCACAGGGCGAGCTACAAGAGGTTGAATCGTCAGGATTACGGTGGTTCTGGGTCGAGGGTCAGGCCGGTCTGAGCCAGGAAGCTGTTCAGTAGGTCGGTTCGGTACTGGATGCGGTTGAGTCGGTTACGCACGATCGCGGCGAGGTGGTCCATGCCGGTGGCGGCGAGGTTGCCCAGGCTGCGTTTGATGTGGGACCAGACGCCTTCGGTGGGGTTGAGGGGGCAACCCGATCGCTGACCACCTCGACCAGGAACCTTCGGAGGGCCCCGACCACCCGCGTCGGGCTACCGGAATGCCCACAAACCACAGAAGCCACACCGAAGATCAAAAAGCGTAGATCTAGAGCTTGATCAATAGTTAGTGAAAGGCCGAAGTTAACTCCACCACCCCCCGTCGGCAGGGACAGAGGCGGCGACGAGTGCCGGTGAGATCGGGGTACCGTGCCGCGGTGACTATGTACCCCACCTGGCAGTTGCCTGACGGAAGGACCGCCAGCGGCCCCGTCTGCAGGCCCGATGTAGAAGACATTGGCCTGGAGCTCTCCGGCTGGGGCACCACCTCCCGCGCCACCACCCGCCGCTCCTGCTCAGCTGGGGAGCGCCGCGAGCAGACGCGGCAGCCTGATGCGGTGGTCCTGTCGGTAGTCAGGCCCCCACAAGGGAGTGGGGCTGTGGCAGGCTGGGCGGATGCGGCTCGCCTCGATACACACGTACCCCATCAAGGGGTGTCGCCGGCTGGACCACGACGGTGCGCAGGTCGAGCCGTGGGGCCTCGCCGGCGACCGGCGCTGGATGCTTGTTGACGAGGACGGTGTTGGGGTGACCCAGCGGGAAACACCGGCGCTGGCCACCCTTCGTCCCGCCGTCGGCGCGGACGGGCTCGTGCTGCGGGCAACCAACCTGCCGGACCTGGTCTTGACGGAACCGGTGGGCGGGCCGCGCATCGACGTCCGGGTTTTCCAGCACCGTGCGCCGGTTCCGGCGGAGCTGGCCGGAGATGGCGCGGACGAGTGGTTCCATGCGGTGCTCGACCGCAAGGTCCGCCTGGTCTGGCTGGGTGATCCGACCCGCCGCGCGACCAACCCGGACTTCAGCGAGCCCGATGACCGGGTCAGTTTCGCTGACGGCTACCCGCTGCTGCTGACGAACGTCGCCTCGCTCGATGTCCTCAACGGCTGGCTGCGGGCGGGTGGAGACGTCGAGGGCCTGTTGCCGATGACCCGGTTTCGGCCCAATGTGGTGATCTCCGGTGCAGACCCGTGGGCTGAGGACGAGTGGCTGGGGCGGCGGATCCGTGTCGGCGACGTCGTTCTCCGGGTGGTCAAGCCCTGCGCCCGCTGCGTGGTCACCACCATCGACCAGGAGACCGGTGAGTCAGGACGCCAGCCGCTGCAAGTGTTGGCCCGGCACCGCAACCTCGACCAGGGCCTCATCTTCGGGATGTACCTCATCCCCGACAAGGCCGGCCAGATCGCCGTCGGCGACCCGGTCGAGTTGCTCCCTTAAAAGCTTGTTCTGGTGCGGGAGAGGGGAGTTGAACCCCTACGCCCTCTCGGGCAACAGGACCTAAACCTGCCGCGTCTGCCGTTCCGCCACTCCCGCCGGTCCCGCTCAGAGTCTAGAGCCTCACCCTGGTCGGTGACGAATGTGGTCGCCATCGACGGTGAGCCGTGGCGTCGGTCTCAAACAAGCCCAAGATCCCGGCGGAGCTTGGCGACGTGGCCGGTGGCCCGGACGTTGTAAAGGGCCCGCTCGATCTTGCCCTCCTCGTCGACCACGAAGGTGGAGCGGATCACCCCGGTCACCGTCTTGCCGTAGAGCTTCTTCTCCCCGTACGCGCCGTAGGCGGTCAGGACCGTCTTGTCGACATCGGAGACCAGCGGGAAGGTGATCGCCTCCTGCTCGCGAAACTTGGCCAGCTTGGCGGGGGTGTCGGGGGAGATGCCGACCACCTCGTAGCCGCTGGCCTGCAGCGAGGCGAGCGAGTCGCGGAAGTCGCAGGCCTGCTTGGTGCAGCCCGGCGTCATCGCGGCCGGGTAGGCGTAGAGGATCACCTTGCGGCCGCGGAGTTCCTTCAACGACAGGGTCTCGCCGGTGTCGGTCGGCAGGGCGAAATCGGGCGCGACCTCACCGGGCGCCAGACGGGACGACTCGGTCATGCGGCAACCCTACCCGCCCACGACCGCCACAGGGCTCGGGGCGCGACCGCCGCGGCCTCCGATGATGGCCACCCACACCATGCCTCGTGGGGCGGCCATCATCGACTGATACGGGCTCAGCGTGCGGCCTCCACCGCCGCGGTGATCGCTTCTGCGTTGAAGGGGTCGCCAACAGGGTTCCCCGCCACAGTGATGGTGGGCGTACTGTTGACGCCGCTCTCGGCAGCCTTGTCGGTGACGTGGGCGCTCCACGGCTTGTATTTTCCGTCCCGTACGCAGGCGGCGAAGTCGTCGCCCAGCCCAACCGACCTGCCGATCTCGATCAGTCTGTCGTCCTTGAGCCCGGCCCCGCCCTGCGACGGCTGGTTCGCAAAAAGCGCGGTGGTGTAGTCGCGGAATTTTCCGCCCTCCGCGGCGCAGCCGGTCGAGGCCGAAGCCCGGGTGGAGTACTTGGTGCTGGAGTGGCGG
>DASULK010000051.1:0-6338 GCA_036278255.1 Micromonospora sp. | reverse complement strand
GCCGAGCAGGCCCACGGCTTCCAGCTCGGCACGCTTCGGCCGACGTCCGGTGACCGCGGCGTCAGCCAGGAGCGGCAGGTAGTTGCCGAGCAGCTCCACCGGTACGCCGCCGGCATCCCGGCTGGCGGCCCGGGCCACCTCGACCAGCCATTCCTCCCGGGACACGTCCGTCGGCCGGGCGCGGCTGCTGCGAGGGGAAGTGCCCGCTACGTCCACTTCCCCTCCCCCACAACTGATGCCGACCCATCCGGTCCTGGCTTCCGGTTGCCCTGCCGGAGCGAGACCCGGAGCCGCCGGCTGATGTCAGCGTCCCGGTTGCCGGACGCCAGCAGTCTAGACCGGCCAAGTGACGTGTCGCGGAGGTCTCGGAGGCGCGCTCCGTTGCGAGGCTGCGGGATCGCGGCTCGCCTGGGTGCGGGCAGTCATGCCGGACGATCGTCCACCGGGGCGCTCCGCTTCTCGGGTCCTGTCGGCGAGCCCGGGCGGCCGTCGACTGCCGTTGGGATGATTGCCAGCGCTCGGCAATGAGCGTGCCGGTCACCTCACCGGCCCTGACCCTCAACTTCTGAGCGGCAGCAGGGCATCCTGGGCGCCACGGAGGTGCCATGTTGAGTGACCGGGAACGTGCGACGTTGGACGAGATCCAGGACCGGATGCTGGCCGAAGACCCTGGGTTCGCCCGCGCATTCGAGGGTGCGCTCCAGCAGCGGAACGGCGTTTCCGACAAGGCCGTCCTGCGGCGGGCTCTGCACGTCCTGCCGTGCTGCACGACCGCACTGGCCGCCCTCCTGCTGATGGCCGGTGCGCCGGGTGCGGCGGCTCTGGTCGCGATGCTCGGCGTTGCCCTCTGGATGGCACGCTGACCACGAGCCGCTCGGCCCGCGTCCGATGGTGTCGGTTCGGGGTATGCCCGTGCGTCCAAGGACGGAGCAGGTGCTGAGTCGCGGCCGGTGGAGCCGCTGGGTGGAGGCAGCAGCGATGGAGTTCCCGGACCGTGAGGTGGCGGAGGCTTGGGTTGGCCGGACGCTGCGGGGCGCCGCGTGACCTCGTCCGTGCTCGGGTTCTCGGTCCATCGTCATGATCGCCCTGCGGGACCGTCCCCATCATGCTCCGGGGATGGCCGGCTGCCCGGGATCACGCCAGCACCGCGGGCAGCCGGCCAATGAGCATCGGATGGCCCGACAGCCCGTCATGCCCGGGTCGGTGCCGCATCTCATTCATGCTCGTCCCGATCCGGGCTGACGGCCGCCGGCCCCGACCCGGCTTCCTCGGCTGCGGATCGGGACGCGGCCGGCGAGGCCAGCCCCGGCCGCCGGATCCTTGCCCCGGCGTCATCCCGGGTGGGCGATCGGGTCTCAGATCAGGCGGGCGCCCTGCGCGTCGCCCTGCACGAGTCCACGGCGGGATCGCCTTCGGCCGATCGGCTGGTGGCGAGTCCCTGGGCGCGAGCACGGGCTGGTCGCACCGGCCGCGGTGGTTGGTGTTGAGCGAGAGCGGAGCGGGACATGCGCAGATGGATCATCCCGCGCCGACCTCGGTCGACAGGTTGTGGGCTGCGGTGCTCGAGTCCGCCACCGGGGCAAACTCACGACGCGACACGGGTGCGCTTGACTGACTGCGACGAAGCGGGCTGTGGTGAATGCCGTGGGGAATGAAGACTATGTCGACTGGCTGAGAGAGCAGTCCATGCTCGCCGATGCCAGCCGGATAGCCAGCCAGTTTTCTGGAATTGGAAGTGTGTGGCAGAGCCCGTACGCCAACCCGAACCCGAACGTGGTGACGGGAAAGTCATCGGTGTGGTTCACGGCGTATCCCATGTCGATGATCACGAAGCCCGGGTATTCGTTCCTGGGTACGTTGGCGGACGAGGATCTCTGGCGTGCCTTCAAGGCGATCGGCATCAGCGCAGTCCATACGGGACCGTTGAAGCAGGCGGGCGGCGTCTTCGGCCGCGAGAAGACGCCCAGCGTCGACGGACACTTCGATCGGATAAGCACGCGGATCGACGAAGGGTTCGGCACGGAAGAAGAGTTCCGCCACATGGCCGAGGTTGCCGCGGCTCATGGCGGTATCATCATCGACGACATCGTGCCCGGCCACACCGGTAAGGGCGCCGACTTCCGACTGGCCGAGATGAAGGTCGGCGACTACCCCGGGATCTACCACATGGTGGAGATACCGCGGGAGGACTGGCACCTGCTGCCCGAAGTGCCTGCCGGCAGGGATTCAGTCAATCTCGACAGCCGCGCGGAGGCCCTGCTCGAGAGAGCAGGCTACATAGTGGGCCGACTACAGCGGGTCATATTTGAGGAACCCGGGGTCAAGGAGACGAACTGGAGTGCGACTGCGCCGGTCACCGGTCCAGACGGAATCGACCGGCGCTGGGTCTACCTGCACTATTTCAAGGACGGCCAGCCCTCGATCAACTGGTTGGACCCGACCTTCGCCGGCATGCGACTGGTCATGGGGGACGCTCTGCACTCCCTCGATCATCTCGGTGCCGGAGCGCTGCGGCTGGATGCGAACGGCTTCCTCGGGGTGGAGAAGAGCGACGACGGTTCCGCACCCGCCTGGTCAGAGGGCCATCCGCTCTCCGAAGCCGTCAACCAGATGATAGCGAGCATGGTCCGGAAGGTGGGGAAATTCACCTTCCAGGAACTCAACCTTTCGATAGATGATATCAAGAAGAGCTGCGAACGGGGTGCGGATCTCTCCTACGACTTCGTCAACCGGCCGGCCTATGTCCATGCCCTGGCGACCGGCGACACGGAGTTCCTCCGCCTGACGCTGAACATCGCCCTGAAGCTTGGCCTGCAACCGGTCCGGCTCGTGCATGCGCTGCAGAACCACGATGAGATGACCTACGAGCTCGTGCACTTCGCGATCGCCCACCGTGACGACACTTTCATGTTCCGCGGCGCGGAGCTGACTGGTGGAGAACTTGCGGTCAAGATCCGACGCGAGCTGACGGAACGGCTTACCGGCGAGGCGGCGCCGTACAATGCGGTCTTCACGACCAACGGCATCGCCTGCACCATCCCGACAATCATTACTGCCACTCTCGGCTATCCTGACATCACGAATCTGTCGGCCGAGCAAACGGAGCGCATCAAGCGAGTCCACCTCCTCCTGGCCATGTTCAACGCGATGCAGCCCGGTGTGTTCGCACTGTCCGGCTGGGATCTTTGCGGAATGCTGACGCTGGACCGGTCCAGGGTCTCCAGCCTGATCGGATCGGGCGATAGCCGGTGGATCCACCGGGCGGCCTACGATCTGATGAACTGCCAGCCGGAGGCCACCGAGTCGCCGGCGCACATACCCCGCGCCGCGAGCCTGTACGGATCGTTGCCCGAACAGCTGAAAGACAGGAACTCGTTCGTGTCCCGGCTGCATGACCTGCTGGCCGTGCGGGCCCGCTACGACATCGCCACTGCCATTCAGCTTGACGTCCCGGACGTGACCCACGAGGCCATGCTCGTCATGGTGCACCGGCTTGACACTGGCCGAGTCCAGGTGAGCGTGCTCAACTTCTCCGGCCAGCCCATCGCCGGGGTGGTCCACTCGAAGCACCTGCCGGCGAGCGGCGAGGTGATCGACATGCTCACCGATCAACCGATCGCCAGAGTCGACCACCAGCACCGCTTCGCCATCTCGCTGCAACCCCATCAGGGGATGTCTCTGCTGGCCGTGTCGGGTACCGGGTAGAACCGGATCTTGCCAAGCGCCGGCGGCCGCGCTGACCACCTCGAACCGGCCCTGATCCTCAGCGCCGGAAACACCGGCCCACCGGCAGCCGCCTCCGCCGGCTCCAACGGCATCAGATCGGACTCCCAGGCCGCTGACCTTGGCCGTGTCCTGGCCAGGACCGTGGACCGCGACCGCGGCTTGCCACATATGCCGCAGCCGCGAGCGGACGCTCGGCCAAAGTTGCGGTAAATTGAGACCCAAGGTGAGCCGGGAAGGCTGGTCGGCGCGTCCCTGTCGTCGCGCGCGCCCAGGAGGCTGACGTGCTTGCCCGCACCTTTCCGTGACCGCGGTTCTTGCTGCCACCGTCTTCGTCGTCACCTACGCCCTGATCGCCACCGAACAGGTGCACCGCGTGACCGCGGCGCTCGCCGGCGCCGCGGCGATGGTGCTGATCGGCGTCGTCAACGCCCAGTCCGCGTTCTTCTCCGAGGAGACCGGCGTCGACTGGAACGTCGTCTTCCTCCTGCTCGGTATGATGATCATCGTCGGCATCCTGCGGCAGACCGGTCTGTTCGAATACCTCGCCATCTGGACCGTCAAGCGTGCCGGCGGCCGGCCGTTCAGGATCATGGCCTCGCTCGTCGTGGTCACCGCCTTCGCCTCGGCGCTGTTGGACAACGTGACCACGGTTCTGCTCGTCGCGCCGGTCACCGTGCTGATCTGCGAGCGACTGGGCCTGCGAGCGGTGCCGTTCCTGCTGGCCGAGGTCCTCGCCTCGAACATCGGCGGCACCGCGACGCTGATCGGTGACCCGCCCAACATCATCCTCGGCAGCCGTGCCGGACTGTCCTTCAACGACTTCGTCGTCAACCTCGGGCCGCTCGTCATTCTGCTGACCGGCGTATTCGTGTTGCTGTGCCGGGTGATGTTCCGGTCAGCGTTCACCATCGACCCGGCCCGGGCGGCCGCCATGACCGGCCTCGACGAGCGGGCCGAGATCCGTGACCCGCGGCTGCTCGGGCAAGGCCTTCTCGTGCTGGCTCTCACGATGGCCGGCTTCGTGCTGCACACCGCGCTGCACGTCGACCCGTCCATCGTCGCCCTGCTCGGCGCCGGCCTGCTCGTTCTCGTCTCCCGGGTCGGGATCGACGTACCGCTGCGGGAGGTCGAGTGGCCCACGCTGGTCTTCTTCATGGGCCTGTTCGTCGTCGTCGGCGGCCTCATCGAGGCCGGCGTCATCGACGGATTGGCCGACGCAGCCGGGGCCGCGACCGGAGGCGACCTGTTCCGCGGCTCGATGCTGCTCATCGGCGTCTCCGCGCTGCTGTCCGGGATCGTTGACAACATCCCGTATGTCGCGACGATGAGCCCCGTTGTCGCGCAGTTGGTCGGCGACGCCGCCGAGAGCAGCGCCGACCCGACCGTCCTGTGGTGGTCGCTCGCCCTGGGGGCCGACCTCGGCGGCAACCTCACCGCGGTCGGAGCGAGTGCGAACGTCGTCATGCTCGGCATCGCGGACCGCAGCGGCCATCGCATCTCCTTCTGGCAGTTCACCAGATACGGAGCCGTCACGACGGCCGTCACGATCGCGCTGACCGTCCCGTACGTATGGCTGCGCTACTTCGTTCTCGGGTGGTAGCGGTATGGCCGGCGACGGAGGTCGGTTCCCAACGGTCGAGCAGGTGATCGGACTGGCCGCGGTTCTCAACCACGGGGGCCGGACCGGAGATACCTGCCGAGCCCGGACGACTGGACCGGGTCAGGCGGTGCGGCGGAACACCGCCCAGACGAACGGCTGGACTGCGCCGGCCGGAGTGACGTGCTCCTCCCGGTCGTCGACCACGGATGTCCACCGGTCGCCGAGCAGTGCGGCGAGGTCATGGGCGCTGTAGTGGGCGACCGGCAGCCCCGAGCATCGCCGTGGCCCATCGGGGGCGAAGGTCGCGAAGATGGCCGCCGCACCCGCGGCGGTCGACGCGGTCAGGGTGTCCAGGTAGCTCTGCCGGTCGGCGTCCGCGGTGAGGAAGTGCAGCACCGCACGGTCATGCCAGACCTGGTAGGTCCGTGAGGGTCGCCAGTCCCGCAGATCTGCGACGATCCACTGCACTCGCGCGGCGGACGGACCGAGCCGACGCTGGGCGGCCTGTATGCCTGTGGCGGAGATGTCGAGCACGGTCACGTCGTCGAAGCCGCGCTCCAGGAGCGCATCCACCAGCGTCGACGCTCCGCCGCCGGCATCGATCACGCTGTCGGCCGGGCTGACGCCGGCGAGCTGCAACATGCGCAACGATCCGACCGGTGCGGACTCGAACCAGCTGCGCGTCCGCTCTCCCTCGCCGTACGCGCGATCCCAGTGATGGGCCGCGTCCATGCACACATCATCGCGCCCCGATGCGTGACGGTGAACCGTGCGGAGGCGGTCATCTCCGAACCGCGCGTGCTGGTCTTCGAGCCGCTCCCGTCCCCCGCGGCGCTCGCCGCGGGGACGGATGTCAGGTCGCTTCGGCTACGCGCTTGGCGGTCAGGCGCTCCGGGCGGGGCCAGCGCACCGATGTTGCCCAGCCGAGCTTCTCGAAGGCCCGGATGACGCGGGCGCTGGAGTCGATCTGACCGCGCAGGACGCCGTGGCGGGCGCAGGTGGGGTCGGCGTG
>DASULK010000050.1:0-13251 GCA_036278255.1 Micromonospora sp. | reverse complement strand
AAGGAGATCCAGCTCGCTGAGCATGAGATGCCGGGGCTGATGGCGCTCCGCAGGGAGTTCGCTGAGGCGCAGCCGCTCCAAGGCGCCCGGATCACCGGCTCCCTGCACATGACCATCCAGACCGCGGTGCTGATCGAGACGCTGGTGGCGCTCGGGGCGCAGGTGCGCTGGGCGTCGTGCAACATCTTCTCCACTCAGGACCACGCTGCGGCGGCCGTGGTCGTCGGCCGGGACGGCACGGTCGACGCCCCCGCCGGGGTGCCGGTCTACGCCTGGAAGGGCGAGACGCTGGAGGAGTACTGGTGGTGCACCGAGCAGGTCCTGCTCTGGCCCGACGGGCAGGGGCCGAACATGATCCTCGATGACGGCGGCGA
The DNA here is from genome assembly GCA_036278255.1 of Micromonospora sp. GTDB lineage: Bacteria > Actinomycetota > Actinomycetes > Mycobacteriales > Micromonosporaceae > DASULK01. Next base: position 12,877 of record DASULK010000050.1, on the reverse strand, counting down.
CGCCACCCTGCTGGTGCACAAGGGCGCGGAGTTCGAGGGTGCCGGCGCGGTCCCGTCACCGGAGACGGCGGACTCCGAGGAGTACGGGGTCATCCTGGGCCTGCTGCAACGGTCGCTTTCCGAGGACAACCGCCGCTGGACCCGGATCGCGGCGGGGATCAAGGGGGTCACCGAGGAGACCACCACCGGGGTGCTCCGGCTCTATGAGCGGCAGCAGGCGGGCACTTTGCTCTTCCCGGCGATCAATGTCAATGACGCGGTGACCAAGAGCAAATTCGACAACCGTTACGGCTGCCGCCACTCGCTGATCGACGGCATCAACCGTGCCACCGACGTGCTGATCGGGGGGAAGGTGGCGGTGGTCTGCGGTTACGGCGATGTCGGCAAGGGGTGCGCCGAGTCGCTGCGTGGCCAGGGGGCCCGGGTCATCGTGACCGAGGTCGACCCGATCTGCGCGCTGCAGGCGGCGATGGACGGCTACCAGGTCGCCACCCTGGATGACGTGGTGGAGTACGCAGACATCTTCATCACCGCCACCGGGTGCTTCGACGTCATCACTGCCGAGCACATGGCGCGGATGAAGCACCAGGCCATCGTGGGCAACATCGGCCACTTCGATAACGAGATCGACATGGCCGGTCTGACCCGCCGGTCCGACGTGCGACGGATCAACATCAAGCCGCAGGTCGACGAGTGGGCCTTCGACGACGGCCACTCGGTCATCGTCCTGTCCGAGGGGCGGCTGCTCAACCTGGGGAACGCGACCGGGCACCCGAGCTTTGTCATGTCCACCTCGTTCGCCAACCAGACGATCGCCCAGATCGAGTTGTTTACCAAGACCGACCAGTATCCGCTCGGGGTGCACGTGCTGCCGAAGTACCTTGACGAGAAGGTCGCCCGCCTGCACCTGCCCGCGCTCGGCGTCAAACTGACCGAGTTGACCAAGAAGCAGGCGACGTACCTCGGTGTCCCGGTGGAGGGGCCCTACAAGTCGGACCACTACCGCTACTGAAGCTCGGGAGCTCCGTGTGAGGACGCCTCGGCCGGCCTGGCCGAGGCGTCCTCGCCGTTATGAACTGTTTGGCTCGTTTGTCCCAGCTTCGGGCGGCTCAGCGGAGCCGTATTTCGCCGGGCGCCGGGGTGTGGTGGAAGATTGGTCGCATGAGAGCTCGGGTATTGGTGGTTGACGACGACCCCGCGCTGGCCGAGATGCTCGGTATCGTGCTGCGGAGCGAGGGTTTTCAGCCCTCCTTTGTTGCCGACGGTGAGCGGGCACTGGCCGCGTTCCGCGACAGCCGCCCCGACATCGTTCTATTGGACCTGATGCTGCCGGGGATGAGCGGCATCGATGTGGCCCGGGCGATTCGGGCCGAGTCCGGTGTGCCGATCGTGATGTTGACCGCCAAGAGCGACACCGTCGACGTGGTGCTCGGCTTGGAGTCGGGCGCCGACGACTACGTGGTCAAGCCCTTCAAACCTAAGGAGTTGGTCGCCCGGATCCGAGCCCGGCTGCGCCGTAGCGAGGATGCCGCTCCGGAGATGCTCAGCATCGGCCCGCCCACCAACCAGATCACCATCGACGTGCCGGCCCACACGGTCACCCGGGACGGCCAGGAGATCAAGTTGACCCCGCTGGAGTTCGACCTGCTGGTGGCGCTGGCCCGCAAGCCACGACAGGTCTTCACCCGTGAGGTGTTGCTGGAGCAGGTCTGGGGCTACCGGCACGCGGCAGACACTCGACTGGTCAACGTGCACGTTCAGCGCCTACGCGCCAAGATCGAAGCGGATCCCGAGCGGCCCGAGGTCATCCTGACCGTGCGGGGCGTGGGGTACAAGGCGGGAACCGGATAATCTGGGGTGCATCGTGATGCACCCAACGGCCCCCGATGCTGCCCGTACCACCGCCCGTGCGCGCCTGCGCGCACGGGCGCTCTGGCACGCCACCCAGCAGTGGATGCTTGCGGCGAGCGTCGGGCTACGCCGGAGCTGGCGGCGGTCGTTGCAGATCCGGGTGGTCACCATCACCCTGCTCGCATCGAGCCTGCCGGTGGGCGGGTTCGCCTACCTGGTCATTGACCAGAGCAGCAGGATCCTGCTCGGTAACGCGGAGCAGGAGACCCGCGCTCGGCTCGAGCACAGCGCAGGCTATGCGGCCAGGCAACTGGGCGTGCATCAGTCACCCGGAGAAGCCCCGCTGCAGGCCACCTTCGAGAGCACGATCGACTATCTCGGCGGCGGGGGCCGCAGGCAGGACAGTGGTGACGTGGTGGTGCTGATGGCCAGCGAATACCCCCACATCACCACCGCTGCCTCCATCCAGGACGAGGCCAGAAAACAGGTCGAGAGCCTGATCAGCGACGAGCTCAAAGACAAGGTCGCTGAGGGGAAGGTGCCGTGGCAGATCCGCACCGGAGATCTGGGGGCCGGCGCTGGGCGCACCAAGTACCTGGTGTACGGCTCGCCGGTGCCGACCAAGTTCGGCCAGGTGGAGCTCTACCACCTCCGGCCGCTGACGTCCCAGGACACTGCGGCCAACCAGATCCGGGCCATGGTGCTGGCCACTGGGGTGGCGCTGGTGATCCTGCTCGGCCTGCTCGCCGCGCTGGTCACCCGGATGGTGGTCACCCCGGTCCGGGTTGCGGCCCGCACCGCGCAACGGCTCAGCGCGGGCCTGTTGGATCAACGGATGGTGGTCGACGGTGAGGACGACCTGGCCCGGTTGGCCGCCTCGTTCAACCAGATGGCGACCAACCTGCAACGGCAGATCGTCCGCTTGGAGGAGTTGTCCCGCCTGCAGCGTCGGTTCACCTCCGACGTGTCACACGAGCTGCGTACCCCGCTGACCACGGTGCGGATGGCGGCCGATCTGATCTTCGCGAGCCGGGATGAGTTCGACCCGGCGGTGGCCCGGAGCGCCGAGCTGCTGCAGGCTGAGCTCGACCGGTTCGAGAGCCTGCTCACCGATCTGCTGGAGATCAGCCGTTTCGATGCCGGTTTCGCCGTGCTCGACGCCGAGCCCACCGACCTGGTTCCGGTGGTGCAGCGGGTGATGGACCGCTTGGACAGGCTGGCGGGTCGGCTGGGGGTGCCGTTGCGGTTGGAACTGCCCGACGGCCCGGTGATCGCCGAGGTCGACCCGCGCCGGGTCGAGCGGGTAGTGCGCAACCTGGTCGGCAACGCCGTCGAGCATGGTGAGTCCCGGCCGGTGGAGGTCAGGGTCGGCGTGGACCGTACGGCGGTAGCGATTACGGTCCGAGATTACGGTGTGGGCTTCACCCCCGATGAAGCGAAGCTCGTCTTCAACCGTTTCTGGCGGGCCGATCCTTCCCGGGCCCGGCAGACCGGCGGTACCGGGCTCGGCTTGTCGATCAGCTTGGAGGATGCGCGGCTGCACGGCGGCTGGCTGGAGGCGTGGGGCGCGCCGGGGCAAGGGGCGCAGTTCCGCCTGACGCTGCCGGTCCGCGCCGGCGACCGGATCATCTCGTCTCCGCTGCCGTTGGTGCCCGCCGACGCCGAGGCGCCGACGGGGGGCGTACCCGCCCCGGTCGCCGGCAAGGGCCCGTTGCCGGCGACCGGAGTTTCCGAGCGCGTGGAGGTGACGAAGTGAGGCTTCGACCCCTCACCGCGGTGCTGCTGGCGGTGCTGCTGGCTGCTGTCTTGACCGCTTGCGGCATTCCGGATGAGACGGGGGTGCACGTCGAGGGGGCGGGTCCGGCCCGAGGCGACGGAGCGGATGGTCCGCCGCCGGACGAGCCGACGCCGCGGGCAGATGCTGGCAACGACCCCAAGACTTTCGTCACCAACTATCTCCTGGCCGCGGCTGGCGAGATCGGCGGCGCCTACGAGCGGGTGAAGGAGTACATCGCGCCTGAGCCGATCAACCGGGGCGACCTGCGGGAACCGCAGGGGCAGGAGGAGATCGGCATCAACATCGTCCGGCTGACCGCGATCAGCGTCAACCACGGGCAGGACCTCAACAGCACGGTCACCATCAAGGTGCAGCAGGTGGGGGTGCTGCGCTCCGATGGAGCGGTCCACCCGCCCGAACTGACCGACACCTCGTACGAGCTGATCGTCGGAGAGATCGACATCAACGACACCGTCGGGCAGTCGCGGCGCGATCAGCCCGAGAGCAAGGGCTTCTGGGTCATCAAACCGCCGCCGGTGCTGTTGATGAGCGAGCAGGCACTGGAGCGCTACTACCAGCAGCACACCATCTACTTCTGGAGCAAGGACCGTCAGGCCCTGGTGGCGGACCTGCGGCATCTCCCGCTGGCCGTGCCGGAATCGAGACGGGCCGACGAGCTTGTCGGCTGGTTGACCCGGGGGCCGAGCTGGGAGGGGCTGAGGGACGCGGTGGCCGCCCTCCCCGCCGGCACTCAGAAGATCGGTAACGTGACGCAGGACAAGGGGCGGCTGGTGGTCAACCTCGCCACCGACCTCGGTCCCAACCCAAAGGGGGAGCTGGAGAAGCTCGGCACCCAGTTGATCTGGTCACTCGGCGAGTACAACGCCGCTGAATTGGAGATCAAGATCAAGGATGAGAGCCGAGAGGTCATCCCCACCGAGATCCGGCGGGGGGACTGGCCGGTTTACCCGGTCGACGCTCCGCAGCGCTTCGCTGCCTACGACGGCGCCATCCACCCCCTCAGGAACCCCGGGGCTGCTCAAGGGAACCCGGACGGTGGAGCGATGCCGGCATCGGTTCCCCTCGTCGGACCGGCCAAATCCAACATCACCGCAGCCGACTTCACCTTCCGGTCCGGCGGGGTCTGGGCGGCCCTGGTGGTCTGGAGCGGTGAAAAGCGGCGGCTGCTGGTCGGTACCGGCGCCGACGTCGTGGAGACCTTCGACCAGAGTAGGACGTTCGCCAAGATGAGACGCCCGATCTGGCTGCGCTCGCGATCGGATGACCCCGATGGATTGATCGTGGCGGACGGAGAGCTCTACCGGTTTGGGCCCGGCGTGTCGCTCATCCCCGTTCCCCTGCAGGGACACCGGACGGTGACCGCGGTAGCGGCGGCGTTGGACGGGCATCGCATCGCCTTCATCGCCGATGGGGCGCTCTACGTGGCCGCGCTGACCGTCAGCGGAGACACGGTCAAGGTTCACCGGGAACGCCGTCTCCACACCCTGCTCAACGATGTGACCGCGGTGGAGTGGATCGGGGAGAACCGGCTGGTGGTAGCCGGGTCTGCCGGGGATGGGCAGGTGGCGCTCTACGACATCGGCGACGACGGCGCGCGGGAAACGCTCCGGCGCCCGACGGGGGGGACGGCGACGATCACCCATCTTGCTGCCTATGCCGAGAACCCGGTCCGTCCCAACGACTATGCCCGGGTGATGTACGAGGTGAACGAGGTGGCCTGGGACGAGCAGAGGGGCGAGCGGCTCGACGCCGAGCAGGTCGAGGGGCTGCCGGAACCCCCGGACGACGAGACGCACACCCACACGGCCCCCACCGCCCCGTTCTTCGTCTACTGATGAGCGGGAGCGGGATCTGGGCCGATCTGGCTGATCTCGTGCTGCCCGTGGAATGCGCCGGCTGTCGCGGCAGCGGGCGGCGTCTGCGCCACGGTGTCTGCGTCAGTTGCCAATCCTTCCTGTCGGCGCTGCGTCCGGACTCCGTGCGGCCGACGCCGGCCCCGGCCGGGTTGCCGCCTTGTGTCGCGTTGGGCGGGTACGACGGGGTGTTGCGGGAACTGTTGCTCTCCTACAAGGAGCGGGGCCGGCACGGGTTGGCCCGACCGCTGGGGTTCCTGCTCGCCGAGGTGGTCGCCGCGGCTCTCCAGAGTGACCGGAGACCGGTGCTGCTGATCCCGGTCCCGGCCACCGCGAAGGCCGTCCGGCAGCGGTACGGCGACCATCTGTGGCGGCTGTCCCGGTACACCGCCGGCCGGCTGCGGGCGGCGGGCTGGCCGGTCATGCTGGCCCAGCCGCTGCGTGCGCTACCCCGTCCCGATTCCGCTCTGCTGGACAGCGCGGGACGCGCTGCGGCTTCGGCCACGGCGTTCCGGCTGCGCGCCGGGCGGCTGCCGGCGTTGCGTCGAGCGGTGAGCGGCCGTTCGGTCATCATGCTCGATGACATCGTCACCACCGGCGCGACCCTCTCCAGTGTGTCCCGTCTGTTGGTCACCGCTGGCGTCCAGGTCGAGGCGGCGGCTCTGCTCGCCGCGACCCGACGGCGTTACAGGCCCTGAGTTGGCCGCCGTCCCCGGTTGGTGGTCGCGCCGCAGGTCCGCGTGCCGCCCCTTTTTTTCGGATCGTGCCAGGTTGGGCGAATCTGCTTGAAACGGTCTTAGCCGAGCCCGTGATTTTGCTGCGACCACCCGTTAGCGTTGCGGGTATCGGGGTAGGGGGACTCCCCTCCGAGTCCCCGAAGGGAGGCGTAGCCGTGATATGCCGGTCGACGCCGACGGGATGTGAAGGAATGCCCAGGACAGCGGCGGACCGACCGGGATCTGTGGTAGTTGCCAGAGCCCATCCGAAGGTTGCGGGAGGTCACGCGTGAACATCGTGGTCAAGGGCCGGAACGTCGAAGTGCCGGACCATTATCGAATTCATGTGGCCGAGAAGCTTGCCAAGGTCAAGCGGTACGACAACAAGCTGATGCGCATCGAAGTGGAGTTGTTCCACGAGCGCAATCCGCGACAGGCCGATCACTGCCAGCGGGTGGAGATAACCTGCATTTCCCGGGGACCGGTCGTGCGGGCGGTTGCTCGCGCCAAGGATTTCTACAGTGCGCTGGATGGCGCGATCACCAAACTCGACGCGCGGCTGCGGCGGGCGGCCGACCGGCGCCGGGTCCACCCCGGTCGGCCGCCGGTGTCGGTGGCGGCCGCGACCGCGAACCTGCCGGTTGCTGAGCTCGGTGGGGTGGCGGTGGCGACCTTGACCGCCCCGCCGGAGAGCGCCCCGCAGGGTGATTCCCGCTCTGGAGCCGACGGGTACGACTACGACAGCCTGCCCGGACGCATCGTACGGAGGAAGGAACACTCCAGCGATCCGATGACTGTGGACGATGCCCTGTTTCAGATGGAACTGGTCGGCCACGACTTCTTTCTCTTCCAGGACAAGGAGTCGGGGCGGCCGAGCGTGGTCTACCGGCGTAAGGGCTACGACTACGGGGTCATCTCCCTGGCGGCCTGAGCGGGCCGGGGCGCGGGATCGGTGGCCAGCAGGGCACCGACCCAGGCGTCGACTCGTCGGCCGCGGTGGTTGAGGGCCGAGCGGGCGGTGCCTTCGAAGACGAAGCCCGCCTTCTCGGCCATCCGCCGCGAGGCGGTGTTGCCGACGTTGGCCCGCCACTCGATCCGGGCGAGCCTGAGGGCCGTGAAGCCCCACCGGCAGACCGCGGCGAGCGCGGCCGGCCCGTAGCCGCGGCCCCGGGCCTCGGGGGCGGTGAAGAAGCCGACGTCGGCCAGCCCGGTGTCAACGGGGGAGAGTCGGCTCTCCGGCCGGCGTAGCCGCAGTGTCTCGCCGCCGGAGGTGGAGGCGGCAAGGACGGGTTGTTCGCCGGCGAAGACGGTGTGACGGGCATCGACAACATTGTTTTCTGTGGCGTCTACGTCGGCTATCCTCCGGGCTTGTTCGCGGTAAGCGAAACCCAATTTTGCTGGCCTTCCGCACCGCTGCCAAGGCAAATGTCCGATTTCGGCCCGGTGGTCGGTGCCGCACCTGACGCATTCGCCCCGGGAGCGCCTACGATGGTTCGGCAGGTGCGTCTAGGGGAGAGTTGAACCCGTGTCGATTTTGGAAAAGTTGCTGAGTGCGGGCGAAGGGCGCATGCTGCGCCGGCTCAAGGCGATCAGCGCCGCGGTCAACTCAATCGAGGAAGATTACGTCAATCTGACCGATGCGGAACTGCGCGGCCTGACCGACCAGTACCGCGAGCGGTTCGCTGACGGGGAGTCCCTCGACGACCTGCTTCCGGAGGCCTTCGCCACCGTCCGTGAGGCCGCCTCCCGGGTGCTCGGCCAGCGCCCCTACGACGTGCAGATCATGGGCGGTGCGGCGCTGCACTTCGGCAATATCGCCGAGATGAAGACCGGTGAGGGTAAGACCCTGACCTGTGCCCTGCCCGCCTATCTCAACGCGCTCTCCGGCAAGGGCGTGCACGTGATCACGACCAACGACTACCTGGCCCAGCGGGACGCCGAGTGGATGGGCCGGGTGCACCAGTTCCTCGGCCTCACCGTCGGGGTGGTACTGCCCAACCGCCCCTCCACCGAGCACCGGGCCGCCTACGAGTGCGACATCACGTACGGCACCAACAACGAGTTCGGCTTCGACTATCTGCGCGACAACATGGCCTGGTCCAAGGACGAACTGGTCCAGCGCGGCCACAACTTCGCGATCGTCGACGAGGTCGACTCGATCCTGATCGACGAGGCCCGCACCCCGCTGATCATTTCGGGTCCGGCCGAGCATTCGGCCCGCTGGTACGTCGAATTCGCCAAGGTGGTCGGCCGGATGGAGCCGGGCAAGGACGGCGAGGGCGACTACGAGGTCGACCACAGCAAGCGCACCGTCGCCGTCACCGAGCGCGGGGTGGGCAAGGTCGAGGATCGCCTCGGGATCGAAAACCTCTACGAGTCGGTGAACACGCCGCTGGTCGGCTACCTGAACAACGCGATCAAGGCCAAGGAGCTCTACAAGCGCGACAAGGACTACATCATCAGCGACGGTGAGGTTCTGATCGTCGATGAGTTCACCGGCCGGATCCTGCACGGTCGCCGGTACAACGAGGGGATGCACCAGGCCATCGAGGCCAAGGAAGGTGTGGAGATCAAGCAGGAGAACCAGACTCTCGCCACGATCACCCTCCAGAACTACTTCCGCCTCTACGAGAAGCTCGCCGGTATGACCGGTACCGCCCAGACCGAGGCGAGTGAGTTCAACAAGGTCTACAAGGTCGGGGTGGTCAGCATCCCGACGAACCGGCCGATGATCCGTGCCGACCGCGCCGACGTGATCTACAAGACGGAGCGGGCCAAGTTCAACGCGGTGGTGGACGACATCGCCGAGCGGCACGCGGCCGGCCAGCCGGTGCTGGTCGGCACGGTTTCGGTGGAGAACTCCGAGATCCTGTCGCAGCTGCTGCGTCGCCGCGGTATCCCGCACGAGGTCCTCAACGCCAAGTTCCACGCCCGGGAAGCTGAGATCGTTGCCCAGGCGGGGCGCAAGGGCGCGGTGACGGTGGCGACCAACATGGCCGGGCGGGGTACGGACATCCACCTCGGTGGCAATCCCGAGTTCCTCGCCGCCAAGGAGCTGCAGCAGCGGGGCCTGGATCCGGTCGAGCATGCCGAGGATTACGTCAAGGCGCTCGAAGAGGTCCTGCCCAAGTGGAATCAGGCCTGCGACGCCGAGGCCGAGGAGGTCGTGGCGGCTGGCGGGCTCTACGTGCTGGGCACCGAGCGGCACGAATCCCGCCGCATCGACAACCAGCTGCGCGGTCGTTCCGGTCGGCAGGGGGACCCGGGCGAGTCGCGGTTCTACCTGTCGCTGCAGGACGATCTGATGAAGCGGTTCCGGGCGGGCGCGGTCGAGGCGGTCATGGAGCGCCTCAACATCCCCGAGGACGTGCCGATCGAGTCCAAGATGGTCAGCCGACAGATCAAGAGCGCGCAGGCCCAGATCGAGGGCCAGAACGCCGAGATCCGTAAGAACGTGCTGAAGTACGACGAGGTGCTCAACAAACAGCGTCAGGTGGTCTACGCCGAGCGGCTGCGGGTGCTCAACGGTGAGGACCTGCACGACCAGGTCCGGCACATGATCGACGACGTGACCACCGCGTACGTGATCGGGGCGACCTCCGAGGGCTACCCCGAGGACTGGGATCTTGACCAGCTCTGGTCCAGCCTCAAGCAGCTCTACCCGGTGGGCTTCACCCTCGAGGAGTTGGAGGAGGAGGCTGGCGGCGAGCGCAACAGCCTCGACTCGGACTTTCTGCTCGCGCGTCTCAAGGAGGACGCACACGCGGCGTATGACCGGCGTGAGGAGCAGTTGGGGGAGGAGGCGCTGCGCCAACTGGAGCGGATGGTGCTCCTGCAGGTCATCGACCGGAAGTGGCGCGAGCACCTCTACGAGATGGACTACCTGCAGGAAGGCATCAGCCTACGTGCCTACGCCCAGCGCGACCCCGTGATCGAATATCAGCGCGAGGGCTTCGACATGTTCAGCACCATGATGGACGGCATCAAGGAGGAGACGGTCGGCTTCCTGTTCAACCTGGAGGTTCAGGTGGAGGAAGCGCAGCCCACTCCGGAGGAGCCGGGGACCGTGGTGCTCAACCAGGCGCCGGTGGAGGTGCGGGCGAAGGGGCTGGCACGGGCTCCACAGCCGCAGGGGTTGATGTATTCGGCACCGATGGTGGACGGCGCGGCAGGCCGCCCCGGGGTTGCGGTGGAGCGTGAGCAGCCGAAGGCGCCAGCCCTGGGGCTCGGTCGTTCGGCACCCGCGGGGCTCAGCGGGCCCGCACCCGTCCGGTCGCAGCCGGGGGGTGGGGGCCGGCGGCAGACGCCCGGACAGGCCGTCTCCTCCGGTAACCCGTCCCGGAATGCGCCCTGCCCTTGCGGATCCGGCCGTAAGTACAAGCGCTGCCATGGAGCCCCCGGGGCCGGGGCCTGAGCGACCTTTTCAGCGGGGTCCGGGCGCGCGTGGGGCGGTCCGGTAGCTGCTGATGAACCGGTCCGCCGCCGTTTACAGCACCCGGAGAGCGGTGGCGACCCAGGTGCCCTGACGGCGCTCAAGCCGGAGGGCGATGGCCCAGCTGCGGCCGCCGGTGCCGAGCACCGCGGCCGCCTCGGCCACACCGGTCCGGGGTTCACACACCCGCATCCGCCGCAGGGCAACCGGCGCCCGGCGGTGGGGCGGGCGCCGACGTAGCAGGATCAGTCGGTCGAGGCCGGCGGTCAGGTTTGCGACGACCGATGCTGCTTCGCCGCGTCCGGAGAGTAGTCGGATGTGGGAGACCGGTCGGTGCCCGTTCAGGATCTCCAGGCAGGTGACCAGGAAGCGCCGGGCGGCCTGCCGGGCTTCGGGACCGGCCGTGGCCAGCGCAGCCGGCGGCAGCGGAAGCGGGTCCAGCGGCGCGGGCGGCCGCCGACGGCTGGGGCGGGGGCCACCGGGAGGGCGGGAGGTGAGGCTCGGGCGTTGCTCCGCCGCCACATCGAAGGCGAGTTGCCCCGCCAGGGCGGGGGCCCAGGCCGGGGCCGATTCATCCTCGAAGGGGGGATCGAGCGCGGGGACGGCGCGCAGTCGTATCGGTGGACGGGCCCTACCGCGAGTCCCAGCCATGCCCCCGAACCCCTTTCGATCTTGCGTTTGCTTTCGTTTGCCTTCGACAGTTGCTATTTGTAGTCGAGGCAGTTCGATCCGTCAATGGGCGGTTTGAGGGCGGGGTGAATCGCTGACGGGCAGAGCGGTGACCGACTATTCCGAGTCGCGGTCGGTCAGGGGGTTGTTGCGCACCCATTCGGCCGTCTCGACATACTTCTGCTGGATGTACTCCTCCAGCCGGGCCCGTTCAACCCGCCACTGCCCCCGCCCGCCGATCTTGATCGCGGGGAGTTCGCCACTGCGCACCATGTGATAGACCTGCGAGTCGGAGACGTTGAGTTCGGCGGCGATGTCGGACAGCTGCAGGAACCTGGATTCCACGAAGAACTCCCGGGATGGCTGGGGTTGCTTTAGTTTGCCACCGACCGGCCAGACCCGTGTTGGTCCGATCCGCGGCCGTTCAGGCTGCGCGTCGGATAGCCCCGGTGCGTGCACCGGGGCAGGTGGGTGTAGAAATGCGGAGACGAGCGGGAGAGAATCATGACCGACCTCATCCGGGTGTATGTCCCGGCCACCGTCCCGATGCTGGGCGTACTGCACGGTGCGGGGGCGCTCACCGCCGCGGCCGGCCACGTCGTGACGCCGGAGCTACGCGAGTGGTACGCCGAAGGCGACGAGGAGGAGTTGGAGTATGTCGCCTTCAGCCGCGCCGCCCAGGCCGCGCTGCAGTTGCTGGCCGAGGATCCGGCCGCACCCCGACGTCGGGTCGTCATCTCCGCCGATGTCCCCGCAGGTGCGGTACAGCGCGTCGGAACCGAACTCGGCTCCAGTGCGGTGCGGCTCACCGCCCCGGTGCCGTTGAGCGCGGTCGCGGCGATCCACCTCGACAGCGGTGATGCCGCGGAGGAGATCGCCGCCGCGGCCAGCGTGGTGCAGCAGGCGCTGGCCGGTGACCCGGACGCACAGTTCACCGTTGACAGCGCGGAGGATCACGAACTGGAGTGGTACGACGTGTCGGAGTTGGAACCGCTGCTCCGCAGCCTCTGAGAGCCCCGTACGTACAGCAACGTCGTCGCCGGCCGTCGCCGGAGGCTCACCCCTCTCGCCGGAGGCTCACCTCTCGTCGGGCTCCTCGTCCGTGGGGCGGAGCGTTCGCCCGTAGCTGATCATGGCGGTCAGCGCGCCGACGAAGAAGAGAGTGACCGCCGAGTTGAGCCGGGCCGCCTCGGCCAGGTCCTGGAACAGGTCGTCGCTCTCACTGAGCGAACGGGCCAGATTGATCAGCCAGGATCCGCCGACCCGTGTGATCACTTCGGTGACCAGCAGCATCGCCCCCACGCCGCCGCCGGCCGCCAGGTAAGCCGGTGTCCGCGGTGGGTTGGCTGCGGACCGGGTGGCTCGCCGCAGGTAGCCGAAGGCGATCAGGCCGGAGATCAGGCCGCTCACCCCGGAGGTGACCCAGGCCAGCCGCTGCTGGGCCTCCAGCACCGAGAGCGGGCTCTCGGCGGCGCCGAACAGATCGAGTAGCTCGCTGTTGAAGAGGGCCCCTACCCCGGTGAGGAGAAAGACCCCCAGTGAGGCGGCCACCCCCGCC
>DASULK010000049.1:0-41845 GCA_036278255.1 Micromonospora sp. | reverse complement strand
CGCTGCACCCGAACGAGGCCCCCCGGTTGGCAGATCTCGATGAGGCGTTGCGCGTGATCGAGACGCTGTCCGGCGACGATCGGGTCCGCGGGATCGGCGAGACCGGCCTGGACTTCTTCCGCACCGGCGAGGACGGGCGAGCCGCGCAGGAGGCCAGCTTCCGCGCACACATCGCCATCGCCAAGCGGTACGGCAAACCGCTGGTCATCCACGACCGGGACGCGCACGCCGAGGTGCTGCGGGTACTGGACGAAGAAGGCGCCCCTGACACGGTTGTCCTGCACTGCTTCTCCGGCGACGCCGAATTCGCCACCGAGTGCGCCCGACGCGGTTATCTGCTCAGCTTCGCCGGCACCGTCACCTTCGCCAGCGCCGGGGCGCTCCGTGCGGCCGCCAAGGCCACCCCGCTGGACCAGTTGCTGGTGGAGACCGACGCGCCCTACCTCACCCCGATGCCGTACCGGGGGCGGCCCAACGCCTCGTACCTGATCCCGTTGACGGTGGGTTCCCTCGCTGACACCACCGGCACCGACCTGGTCGAACTCTGCGCCGCCATCTCCGCCAACAGCGAACGGGTCTTCGGCCCATGGTGACCAGCCAGCAGAGATCTGGGCGGGGGTGCCCGGCGAAGGGATCAAGCCTGACCGCCCTGAGCGGGCACCCCCGCCCGGGTCGGCTGGGCTACTGAGCAGCCGTACGCTGACGAACATGACCGGCCTACTCGGCCCGGCGGAGATCCGGGAGTTAGCCGCCCGTCACGGCATCTCGCCCACCAAAAAGCTGGGCCAGAACTTCGTCCACGACCCCAACACCGTCCGCCGAATCGTGGCCGCCGCGCAGCTGGCACCCGACGACGTGGTGGTGGAGGTCGGCCCCGGCCTGGGGTCGCTCACCCTGGCGCTGCTGCCGGCCGTCGCCCACGTACACGCCGTGGAGATCGACCCCGCGCTGGCCGGTGCACTGCCCCAGACCGTCGCCGCCCACGCGGAGCCGGCCGTCGCCGCCCGGCTGGCCGTTCACCGGGCCGACGCGCTGCGGATCACCGCCACCGAACTGGACACGCCACCGCCGACCGCGCTGGTCGCCAACCTGCCGTACAACGTCGCAGTACCGGTGCTGCTGCACCTGCTCGCCGAATTGCCCACCCTGCGCGGGGGGCTGGTGATGGTGCAGAAGGAGGTCGCCGACCGGCTCACCGCCGGCCCCGGCTCGAAGGTGTACGGCGTCCCCTCCGTCAAGCTTGCCTGGCACGCCGCCGCGAAGAGCGCCGGCCGGGTTCCCCCCAACGTCTTCTGGCCGGTGCCCAACGTCGACTCCGGCCTGGTGGCCTTCACCCGACATGAACCACCCCGCACCGATGTGTCCCGAGCACAGGTCTTCGCCGTGATCGACGCGGCGTTCGCGCAACGTCGCAAGACCCTCCGTGCGGCGCTCGCCGGTTGGGCTGGCGGCGCAGATCGGGCCGCCGCCGTACTCGCCGCCGCCGGCGTCGATCCGGGGGCGCGCGGAGAATCCCTCACCGTCGCGCAGTTCGCCGCCATCGCGGCGTCTGTCCCGATCGCCGCCGCAGACGCCGAGTAGGCTTGGCGCGTGTCCGACCAACCAGTTACCTTGCTCGCCGACTCATTGATCCCGGGTACCGGCACGTGACCGAAGCGTGGCTGTCGGACAGCGACGAGCCGCGGCGGCGGGGGGTTTCCGGCCCCGTCAAGGTCCGCGTCCCGGCGAAGATCAACCTCTATCTCGGGGTCGGCCCGCTCCGACCGGACGGCTACCACGAACTCAACACCGTCTACCACGCGATTTCCATCCACGACGAACTGACCGCGCGGCGCGGTGACACCCTCACCTTGACCATGGAAGGGGAGGGCGCCGGCGAACTGGCGCTCGACGACTCAAACCTGATCATGCGAGCCGCCCGGGGGCTCGCCGATTACGCCGGAGTACCGGCCCACGCCCGACTGCACCTGCGCAAACAGATCCCACTCGCCGCCGGCCTCGCTGGCGGCAGCGCCGACGCCGCCGCCACCCTCGTCGCCTGCGACGCCCTCTGGGGCACCGGACTCTCCCGCGACGAACTCGCCACCATCGCCGCCAGCCTCGGCTCCGACGTGCCCTTCCTCATCTACGGCGGCACCGCCCTAGGCACCGGCCACGGCGAGACGATCAGCCCCGTCCTCGCCGAGCCGGCCAACTGGCACTGGGTGGTGGCGCTGGCCGACGTCGGCCTGTCGACCCCAGCCGTCTACCACGAGCTTGACCGGCTTCGCGCCGCCGGAGCCGCACCGGCGCCTCTGGCCAACCCCGATGCGCTGCTCGCCGCGCTACGGCAACGCGACCCGGCCGTCCTCGGCGCCGCGCTCGGCAACGACCTGCAGCCGGCCGCGCTCTCCCTGCGCCCGGAACTCGCCGAGGTGCTCGACACCGGCCGCCGGGCCGGAGCCCTCGCCGGTATCGTCTCCGGCTCCGGCCCAACCTGCGTCTTCCTCGCCGCCGACGCAGCCGGCGCCGAACTGCTCGCCGCCGAACTGGCCGACGCCGGAATCTGCCGGGAAACCCGCACCGCCCATGGCCCCGTCACCGGTGCCCGGGTGGTCTAGATGGCGAACATCATCAACTTGGACCGGGTGTCCAAGGGCTATGGCGCCGCCGGACAGCTGCTCACCGACGTCTCCCTCGGACTTGACGACGCAGACCGGGTCGGCGTCGTCGGACTCAACGGGGCCGGCAAATCCACGCTGCTGCGCCTGCTGACCAAAATTGAGGAACCGGACAGCGGACGCGTCACCCACCGCCGCGGCCTACGAATCGCCGCCCTCCCGCAGACCCTCCAACTCGCCGCCGAAGCCACCGTCCGCGATGTCGTGCTCGGCACCGCCTGGCTGCCCGACGGATTCGGCGCCGAACACGAATGGGCCGGCGATGCGGGGGTGCGAACGGTCCTCGACGGGCTCGGCATGCCGCATCTCGGACTGGAACAGCCGGTCGGGCCGATGTCCGGTGGCGAACGGCGGCGGGTTGCCCTGGCGGCCCTGCTGATCCGGCCGGCAGACCTGCTCGTACTCGACGAACCGACCAACCACCTCGACGTCGCCGGCATCGACTGGCTCGCCCGCCACCTCATCGCCCGCCGCGGCGCATTGGCGGTCGTCACCCACGACCGGTGGTTCCTCGACGCCGTCTGCACGACCACCTGGGAGGTCGCCGACCAGACCGTACGCGGCTACGAGGGCGGCTTCGCCGCCTGGACGTTGGCCCGCGCCGAGCGGGAACGCCGCGCCGCCGTCGCCGAGGCCCGCCGCCAGAACCTGCTCCGCAAGGAGATCGCCTGGCTGCGGCGGGGAGCACCCGCCCGTACCGCCAAACCACGCTTCCGAATCGAGGCCGCCAACGCCCTGATCGCCGACGTGCCGCCGCCGCGCGACGCGGTGGCGCTGCACCGGCTGGCCACCGCGCGACTCGGCAAACAGGTCTACGACCTGGAGAACGTCACGCAGCACGCCGGGCCGAAGCTGATCCTCGACGAGCTAACCTGGCAGATCGGTCCCGGCGACCGGATCGCCATCGTCGGCCCGAACGGATCCGGCAAGAGCACCCTGCTGCGGCTGCTCGCCGGCAAAAGCGAGCCCGACCAGGGCCAGGTCGTCGCCGGCTCCACCGTACGGCCGGCGTTCCTGTCCCAGGAACTCGCCGAACTCCCCGGCGAACTGCGGGTCCTGCAGGCCGTAGAGGAGGTGGCCCGCCGAGTCGTCTTCGGCGAACGCGAGTTGGGCGCCGCCCAACTCGCCGAACTGTTCGGCTTCGACGACCGCCGCCTCTGGACCCCGGTCAGCGACCTCTCCGGTGGGGAGCGCCGCCGACTGCAACTGCTGCGGCTGCTGGCCACCGAACCCAACGTGCTGATCCTCGACGAACCCACCAACGACCTGGACACCGACACCCTCGCCGCCCTCGAGGACCTCCTGGACTCCTGGCCCGGCACCCTCATCGTCGCCAGCCACGACCGGTACCTCATCGAACGGATCAGTGACGACGTCTACGCGCTCCTCGGCGATGGCAGACTCCTTCACCTGCCCGGCGGCGTCGATGAATACCTCGCCCGCATCGCCGCCGAAACCACCGCCGGCACCCACGACCACCAAGCCCGCGGACCCCGCGCCGCCGAAACCGTGGAAGAACCGGAGCAACGCGCGGGTCCCTCCACCGCCGAGGTGCGCGCCGCGCGGAAAGAACTGTCCCGCCTCGAACGGCAGATCGACAAGCTGACCCAGCGGGAGGCGGCGCTCCACGAGCAACTCGCCGCCCACGCCAGCGACTACGTCAAGCTTGGCGAGCTCGACGGCCAACTCCGGGCCGTACGCGCCGAACGGGAGCAGAGCGAGGCGGACTGGCTGGCCCTCGCCGAGCTGCTGCCCGACAGCTGAACGTATCGTCCAGCCTGCCGACGCTACCGCAGGCGAGCGTGTGCCGGGTCACACTCGGCGATGAGCAACAATTGCTGTAACCCCCCGTATGGCGTTGGAGACAACACGACATGGCGCACAACCCCGTCAACCACCCCGCACGACCGATCTACCGGGCCCTCGGCGGGCTCATCGGCCTCTACCTGGTGATTTTCGGTGTCTTCGGTGTCATCGAGGCCGCCGGTAGCGAACTCTTCGCCCAGGACGACCTCCGAATCCTGGGACAGGGAGCCAACCTCGGCTCCTCCCTGCTGCTCGGCGGGCTGGGTCTGCTCGTCCTGGTCGGCCTCGTCATCGGCCGCAACCTTGACGTGCGGATCAACAAGAGCCTGGGCTACGCCTTCATGGCACTCGGCCTTGTCGCCCTCGGGATCGAGCGCACCGAGGCGAACATCCTCAACTTCACCGTCGCCACCTGCGTGGTGACCATGCTGCTCGGCGTGGTGCTGCTCACCGCCGGCATGTACAGCAAGGTCGGCACCGAGGACGAGGTACACGCCTGGAAGGAAGCCTGCCTCCGCCTCTGACCGCCGACGGACCACCGCCGCGGCAGCCAGCGCATTCGGCCTGCGTGCTCCTCATTTCTGGGTGACACTTTCCAAGGAAGTGACCTGCCCGGTTACGCCAGGAGGACGACATGCCCCACATTCCCGTGAACCACCCGCTGCGGCCGCTCTACCGGGCCCTCGCCGGGCTCGTCGGGCTCTACGTGCTGGTGTTCGGCATTCTCGGCACCGTAGAGACCTGGGGTGAGCCACTCTTCGCCCGCGACGGCGCCTGGGTGCTGGGCCTGCGCACCAACCTGGCCTTCGCTCTCATGTCGGTGGTGTTCGGAACCGTCATCATCATCGGCTCGGTCACCGGCGGCAATCTCGGCCACTTCATGAGCCTCGCCATCGGCGTCATCTTCCTGTCGGCCGGCCTGGTGATGATGGCCGTCCTGCAGACAAAGCTGAACTTCCTCAACTTCTCGATGTCGACGGTCATCGTCTCGTTGATCTTCGGCCTGCTTTTCCTCACCACCGGTTTCTACGACAAGGTCAGCGCCCCTCAAGACGCCGTCGCCGAGGAGCGCTTCCGCCGTAACCGGCAACCCATGAAGCGGTAAGTGAGAAACGCGTGGGACCCGCACGCACGCCGCTGCCCGGCACTCCGATCAGCGGCGCGGGCGGGTCAGCAACGTCGGTTTCGCCTCCAGGTGGGACAGCCCGTTCCAGGCCAGATTGACCAGATGCGCCGCCACCGCCTCCTTACGCGGCTTGCGGACCTCCAGCCACCACCGGCCGGTCAACGCCACCATGCCGACCAGCGCCTGGGAGTAGAGCTCGGCGAGTTTCGGATCGTATCCCCGGATCTTGAACTCGGCGCCCAGGATGTGTTCCACCTGGTGGCCGACGTCGTTCAGTACGCTGCTGAAATTGCCGGTCGCCGACATGACCGGCGATTCCCGTACCAGAACCCGGAAACCGCTGCTCTCCGACTCGATGTAGGCGAGCAGTGCGAGCGCTGCCTGCTCCAGCAGTTCGCGGGGGTGGCCGGCGGTCAGCGCCGTCGTGATCCGGTCGAGGAGGGAGCGCACCTCCCGGTCCACCACCACGGCGTACAGGCCCTCTTTACCGCCGAAGTGCTCGTACACCACCGGCTTGGATACCTTGGCCCGGGCTGCAACCTCCTCTATTGAGGTTGCATCGAACCCCCGCTCGGCGAAGAGTTGACGGCCGATCGCGATCAGTTGTTCGCGTCGTTGGGCGGCGGACATGCGGACCCGGGAAGTCTTGGCCGGCGCTGGCCGTCCGGTCCGCCCCCCGCCTGCCGCGCTCGAGCTGTCAGCTATGTCCTCA
Source organism: Micromonospora sp. (assembly GCA_036278255.1). Lineage (GTDB taxonomy): Bacteria > Actinomycetota > Actinomycetes > Mycobacteriales > Micromonosporaceae > DASULK01. The sequence continues at coordinate 35,541 of DASULK010000049.1, read as the reverse complement.
CCTCGTTGGCGTGGGGCCGCATGCCGGCCGGCGCCCTGCTTGACGGTGCCCTTGCTGCGATCGGTCACGGCGTCAACTCCTTCGGTCCACGACGCCGGGGACCGATGCGGCGGTGCGCGGTGCCATCACGGCGCCCGGTCGCGTACGTCATCCGGCCAGCCCGAGAGGTGTCCGGCCGTCGCCCGGCATAGCTGTCTAGTCCGATTGGGTGGATTCTGTCATCCTTGCGGTAATCCGCTCCGGCTTGGGCCAGCGTACGTTGTAGGCCGCCCCCACCTTCTCCAGCAGCCAGATGGTCCGGGCGGAGATGTCGATCTGCCCGCGGAGCACCCCATGGCGGGCACAGGTCGGATCCGCGTGGTGCAGGTTGTGCCAGCTCTCACCGAAGGAAATGATCGCCAGCGGCCAGAAGTTCGACGCCCGGTCCCCCTGGCGCATCCGGAACGGCCGCTCCCCGTAGACGTGGCACACCGAGTTAACCGACCAGGTGACGTGGTGCAGCAGGGCGATGCGGACCAGCCCGGCCCAGAAGAATGCCGACAGCGCCCCCTGCCAGGACCAGGTGACCAGACCGCCAAGGGCCGCGGGGGCCAGCACGGAGACCACCACCAGCAGCGGGAAGAAGCGGTCGACCTGACGGATGTCCTTGTCGGCGAGGAGGTCCGGGGCGAAACGCTCCCGGTTGGACAGCTCTCGGCGGAATAGCCAGCCCATGTGGGCGTGGAAGAGCCCCTTGGTCAGACCCCAGAAGCTGTTGCCGTAGCGCCACGGCGAATGCGGATCGCCCTCCAGATCAGAGAAGGCGTGGTGGCGGCGGTGGTCGGCGACCCACTGGGTGACGTTCCCCTGGACCGCGAACGAGCCCGCTACCGCGAGGGCCACCCGCAGCCAGCGCTTGGCCCGGAACGCCCCGTGAGTGAGGTAGCGGTGGTAGCCGACGGTGATGCCGAGGCCCGCCACCACATACCAGGTCAGAGCGATCACCACATCGGTCCAGGAGAGCCAACCCCCCCAGGCCACCGGGACCGCGGCGAGTAGGCCGAGGAACGGGATGGCCACGAATGACCAGAGCGCGATCAGGATGCCCAGCGACTGCCGACCTTCGGTGAGCGGCTTGGGCCCGGCCTGCGACGCGTTGACGGCCGTTCCAGGTGTGGCAGAGGACATGGTACCTCGCAGAGCGGATGAGAAAACTATCAAACTTACGGCTACGTCACCGTAACCTACGCTTCCGTAGGTTCGCTACCGGTGGTACCGGATAAATTCCCCGAACGCGGCCCGAATATGCTGCCGATTTGTCGTACGCCTGTTCTAGGTTCCGGTCATGGTTGACCCACCCACCGCGTACCAGTGGGTCAAACACCTCCCGCTGGACCGTGATTCGCCGAGAGCGAGGGAGCGGGGGCAGCAAGCTCAGGCCCTACGCAATCTGAAGAGTGCCGAGCGACGCGCGGCCCGTGAGGCGAAAGAGGCCGACCTACGCCGCCGGGCTGCGGCCTGGGCCGGTGGCACCGACCTGCGTGAACTGCTGCTGATCGGGGCGGCCATCTACTGGTGTGAGGGGGCGAAGGGGCGGCCATACCGGAAGCAATATGACCTCCAGTTCATCAACAGCGACCTGCGACTCGTTGAGCTGTTCCTCCGCTTCCTTGAGGCGACCGGGAGAGATCGATGTGAGCTTCGGTACCGACTCAGCATCCACGAGACCGCGGACGTGGACGGGGCGGTGCGCTGGTGGGGTGAGCAGTTGCGGGTTGAGGCCAGATGTTTTCAGCGAACCGTAATTAAGCGCCACAACCCGTTAACCAATCGGGTACACACAGGGGCGGACTACCGGGGTTGCCTGATCGTCCGGGTGCCGCGGGCCCGCGAACTCTATCTGTGGATAGAGGGAGTAATGGAAGGATTGCTGAGAGGGGTGCCGCCAACCGGGTTCGCGACGGAGGCCCCAACGAGTTAAGCTGCACTGGACTCAATCGGCCGTGGTGTAATTGGCAACACGTCGCCCTTTGGAGGCGATTTTCCAGGTTCGAGCCCTGGCGGCCGAGCTTCCCCCTAAGTCCGGCTTTGACCCTTCCCTGGGGGAGCGGACATGGCTCCCGCCCGGCATGGTTAGCATGAGGCTGCACTCTGACCGCCGCTCTGACGGGAGCATTCCACGTGCCTCAGCCCCGCGCCCACACCGTCGTCGTCTTGGCCGCCGGAGAGGGCAAGCGGATGAAATCGGCGCTGCCCAAGGTTCTGCACGAGTTGCTGGGGCGCACGCTGCTGGGGCATGTGCTGGCCGCCACGGCGCCGATGCAAGCCGACCGCACCCTGGTCGTCGTCGGGCACGGCGCCGACCGGGTCGAGGCTCACCTGGCCGAGGTCGCCCCGGACGCGGTCCCCGTGCTTCAGACCGAGCAGCGGGGCACCGGCCATGCGGTCCGCGTGGCGATGGAAGCCGCGCCCGAAGCCGCCGGAACTGTAGTAGTGACCTACGGAGACGTGCCGCTGCTGCGTACCGAAACCCTGACGGGATTGCTGGCGGCGCACGAGAAGGCGGATGCCGCGGCAACCGTGCTGGCGGCCGAGGTCGCCGACCCGACCGGCCTGGGCCGGATCGTACGCAACGCCGCGGGTGGCCTGGAGCAGATCGTCGAGGAGCGCGACGCGAGCTCCGAACAGCGCGGCATCCGGGAGATCAACGCAGGTATCTACGCGTTCGACGCTGCGCTGCTGCGCGGCGCGCTGGGCAAACTGTCGACGGACAACGACCAGGGTGAGGAGTACCTGACCGACGTCTTCGGGCTGCTCGCCGCGGCCGGTGAGCCGGTGGCGGTGCATGTGGCGGCCGATCCGACCGAGACGTTGGGATGTAACGACCGGGCTGAATTGGCGACGCTGCGCCGGTTGCTGCGCGACCGGGTCAACGAGGACTGGATGCGGTCGGGTGTGACGATCCTCGACCCCCAGACGGCGTGGATCGACGTGACGGCACAGTTGGGCCGGGACGTGCTGATCGACCAGAACACCCAACTCCGTGGCGCCACCGTCGTCGGCGAAGGCGCGATCATCGGGCCGGACACGACGTTGATCGACACCACGGTCGGTCCGGGGGCCGAGGTGCTGCGTACGCATGCGGTGCAGTCGCAGATCGGCCCCGGGGCGACCGTCGGCCCGTACACCTACCTGCGGCCGGAGACGGTGCTGCACGACGAGGCGAAGGCCGGCAGCTTCGTCGAGGTGAAGAACGCCACCATCGGCGAAGGGGCGAAGGTCCCGCATCTGAGTTACGTCGGGGATGCGACGATCGGGGCGCGGGCCAACATCGGCGCGGCGACGATCTTCGTCAACTACGACGGCGTGCATAAGCACCGCACCACCGTGGGGGAGTCCGCCTTCATCGGCTGCGACACCAACCTGGTGGCGCCGGTGGAGGTAGGCGCCGGCGCCTACGTGGCGGCGGGGAGTGCCATCACCGAAGATGTGCCTCCGGGAGCGCTCGGCATCGCCCGGCCCGAACAGCGGAACATCGAGGGATGGGTGCAGCGCCGCCGGGCGGGTACCCCGGCAGCGCAGGTGGCGCAGCGCGCCCTGGATGAGGCGCAGCGTGCGCAACGCGACCAATAAGCCGTTGCCGGCGTTGGGCAGGAAGTGGTGCCCGGCGCAAGCCAGGGTGAGGCATTACACGAGGCGGGCAGAGACCGAAGAAGGCAGCCCGGGCTCGGGAGATACTGCGAATAATTAATCCCTGGTTCATGTTTGAACCACCGACCTGCGGGAGCAGACGAGCCGATGGCCAGCATCGTCGCCGAAAATCGTAAAAGCCTGATGATCTTCTCTGGGCGCGGGTTTCCGGAATTGGCGCAGGAGATCGGTGAGGTGCTCGGTGTCGCGCCGACCCCGTCCGACACCTACGACTTCGCCAACGGGGAAACCTTCGTCCGCTACAAGGAATCTGTGCGTGGCTCCGACGCCTTCCTGGTGCAGTCGGTGACCCACGGCGTCAATCAGTGGATCATGGAGACCCTGATCATGATTGACGCGCTGAAGCGCGGATCGGCCAAGCGGATCACCGTGGTCCTGCCCTACTACCCGTACTCCCGCCAGGACAAGAAGCACCGCGGCCGGGAGCCGATCTCGGCGCGGCTGATCGCGGACCTGCTCCGCCAGGCGGGAGCCAACCGGATCCTCACCGTCGACCTGCACACCGCCCAGATCCAGGGCTTCTTCGACGGTCCGGTCGATCATCTCTTCGCCATGGACATCCTCGCCACCTATGTTCAGGACAAGTACGGCAACCAGCCGATCACCGTCGTCGCGCCGGACTCGGGCCGGGTGCGGGTGGCCGAGCGGTGGACCGACCGGCTGGGGGGCTGCCCACTGGCCTTCATCCACAAGACCCGCGATCCGAGCAAGCCCAACGCGGTGGTCGCCAACCGGGTCGTCGGCGACGTGGAGGGCCGGATCTGCCTGATCGTGGATGACATGATCGACACCGGAGGCACCATCTGCAGTGCAGCGGAGATCCTCCACGAGGGGGGAGCCTCGGAGATCGTGGTCGCCGCCACTCACGCCCTGCTGTCGGATCCGGCGACCGAGCGGCTGAAGAACGGCCGGATCAGCGAAGTGATCGTCACCAACACGCTGCCGCTGTCGCCGGAGAAGCGACTGGACAAGCTCACCGTGCTGTCCATCGCCCCGCTGCTCGGGCGGGCGATCCGGGAGGTGTTCGACGACGGGTCGGTCACCACCCTCTTCGGCGGGCTGAGCTGAGTAGCTCGGCCGGCAGGATCACCCGGGGACCGTCGGGGCGGGTGGGTTCTGTTCGGGTAGACTAACGCGGTTGCCACGGCGAGGGTGCCCTGTGGGCCGCTGAATCAGCGCCGCCCGGAGGCGCCGTCATCGACGCGGTGCTCCGGGCAGTGCTCTGACTGCTAGAGCCCAGACGCGCCTCTCGCCCGGCACCGTCATCGACGAGACCACCCGTAGCGAACGCATCAGGAGTTTCACCGTGTCCGACGTAAAGATCAGCGCCGAGCCCCGCACCGAGTTCGGCAAGGGGGGTGCCCGTCGTACCCGCCGGGCCGGCAAGGTGCCCGCCGTGCTGTATGGCCATGGTGAGAAGCCCAAGCACATCGCGCTCCCGGCGCTGGAGTTCGCCGCCGCCATTCGGCACGGCGGCATCAACCAGCTCCTCACCCTGGAGATCAGCGACGGTACCCAGGCGCTCGCCCTGCCCAAGGCGATCCAACGGGACCCGATCAAGGACACCTTGGAGCACGTCGACCTGCTGCTGGTCCGGCGGGGCGAGCGGGTCACCGTGGAAATCCCGGTGGTGCTGGTCGGTGAGCCGGCCCGGGACACCCTGATCATGACCGAAGCCGACACGCTGTCGGTGAGTGCGGATGCGACGAAGCTGCCGGAGCGCCTGGAGGCGTCGATGGAGGGCCTCGAGGCGGGCTCGCAGATTACCGCCGCCGATGTCACGCTCCCCGACGGCGTGGAGCTGGTCGACGATCCGGAGTTCCTCATCGCGGTGGTGGCCGGTGCGCCGACGGCCGCGCAGATGGAGGCCGAGGCCGGCATCGAGCCGGGCGAGGTTTCCGAGGAGCCGAGCAGCGAGGAGCTGGCGCAGGGCTCGCAGGGTGCCCAGGGCGGGGCGGCCCCGGCCGAGTCCGCCTGATCATCGCGCAGTTGCTGTCCCGCAGGCGTCCCCGATCCGGTCGGGGACGCCTGCGGCGTTTAGTCGGGTGGCTCTCTTGCCCGTCCCGGATGATCCGGGGTCGGGCGGATGGAGGACGAACGGTGTCGGACGAGGCCCCTCCGTGGTTGGTGGCCGGCCTGGGCAATCCGGGCAGGCAATACTCCGGTAACCGGCACAATGTCGGCTTCATGGTGGCCGACCTGCTGGCCGATCGGATCGGTGCGAAGCTTGGCCGACATCGCCGGTCCGTCGCCGAGGTCGCCGAGGGGCGTCTCTTCCCCGGGGGCCCCAGGGTGGTGATCGTCAAGCCGATGACCTTCATGAACCTGTCAGGTGGTCCGGTCGTGGCGCTTGCCCGGTTCTACAAGGTGCCGCCGGGGCAGGTGATCGCCGTCCATGACGAGCTGGACGTCAATTTCGGGCAGCTGCGCGCCAAGTGCGGCGGCGGCGAGGGCGGGCACAACGGCCTGCGGTCGATGTCGAAGTCGCTGGGGACCCGGGACTATCTGCGGGTGCGATTCGGGATCGGGCGGCCGCCGGGTCGGCAGGATCCGGCCGACTACGTCTTGTCGGACTTCTCGGCGGCGGAGCGGAAGGAGTTGGACTTCCTGGTCGACCGGGCGGCGGATGCGGTGGAGGCGGTCGTGACCCGCGGCCTGGAGTGGACGCAGAACACGTATCACGCCACGTGACGGAGTGGGAAATCGTAGACTGCACCCGTCCGGCAGATCCGTTCCCGTCGACCGGAAGGCCTGGAAATGTCGGTCAACCAGCCGATCTCGTACCGGCTGTCCCACCTTGCCGCGCTGGAAGCCGAGAGCATTTTCATCCTGCGTGAGGTCGTGGCCGAGTTGGAGCGTCCGGTTCTGCTCTTCTCCGGCGGCAAGGACTCGGCTGTGCTGCTGCGGTTGGCGGAGAAGGCGTTCGCGCCGGCGCGTATCCCGTTTCCGGTGATGCATGTCGACACGGGGCACAATTTTGCCGAGGTGCTGCGGTTCCGGGATGAGCGCGTCGCCGAACTGGGTTTGCAGCTTGTCGTTGCCAGTGTGCCGGAGGCGCTGCAGGCCGGTCTGGTGCGGGAGCCTCCGGACCGTATGCGTAACCGGATCCAGACCCCGGTGCTGCTTGATGCGGTGGAGAAGTACCGCTTCGACGCGCTCTTCGGTGGGGCGCGGCGGGATGAGGAGCGGGCGCGGGCGAAGGAACGGGTGTTCAGTTTCCGGGATGAGTTCGGGCAGTGGGATCCCCGGAATCAGCGTCCCGAACTGTGGAGTGTCTACAACGGCCGGCATCATCCCGGTGAGTCGATCCGGGTGTTTCCGCTCTCCAACTGGACCGAGTTGGATGTGTGGCAGTACATCGCGCGCGAGGAGTTGGCGCTGCCGTCGATCTACTTCTGTCATGAGCGGGAGGTGGTGGAACGGGACGCGATGCTCTATGCGACCTGCGAGTTCCTGCCTCCCCGGCCAGGCGAGACGCCGTTCGTCACCCGGGTGCGGTACCGGACGGTGGGGGATGCGACCTGCACCGCCGCCGTGCGTTCTGAAGCCGCCGGCGTCGATGAGGTGATCGCCGAGATCGCCGCGGCCCAGCTCACCGAGCGGGGGGCGACCCGCGCCGATGACCGGATCAGTGAGGCGGCGATGGAGGACCGCAAGCGGGAGGGGTACTTCTGATGACGCCGACTGCCGCACCGGTCGTGCCCGCCCCGGATACGGCCCGTCCCGTGGATCTGCTGCGGTTCGCCACTGCGGGCAGCGTCGACGACGGCACGTCGACGCTGATCGGGCGGCTGCTCTACGACACCCGGTCGCTGCTGGCTGATCAGCTTGCCGCGGTGCAGGCGGTCAGCACGGCCCGGGGCGACGACTACCTCAACCTGGCCCTGGTCACCGACGGGTTGCGGGCAGAACGCGAGCAGGGCATCACCATCGATGTCGCCTACCGGTACTTCGCCACACCGCGGCGGAAGTTCATCATCGCCGACACCCCGGGACACCTGCAGTACACCCGAAACATGGTGACCGGAGCCTCCACAGCCGATCTTGCGCTGATCCTGGTCGACGCCCGTAAGGGGCTGGGGGAACAGTCCCGCCGGCACGCTTTCCTCTGCTCGCTGCTGCGGGTTCCGCATCTGGTTCTCTGCGTCAACAAGATGGACCTGGTCGACTGGTCGCAGGAGGTGTTCGAACGCATCTGCGACGAGTTCACCACCTTCGCCGCGCGGCTGGAGGTGCCCGATCTGGCGGTGGTGCCGATCTGCGCCCTGCACGGCGACAACATCGCCGACCGGTCCGCACGCATGCCCTGGTATCAGGGGCCTCCGCTGCTGCACCACCTGGAGCACGTCCACATCGGCTCGGACCGCAACCTGGTCGACGTACGGTTCCCGGTGCAGTACGTCATCCGACCCCAGTCGCGCACCGTTACCGACTACCGCGGCTACGCCGGCCAGGTCGCCTCCGGGGTCCTCAAACCCGGCGACGAGGTGCTGGTGCTCCCCTCCGGCCTGTCCACCCGCATCGCCGCGATCGAAACCGCCGACGGGCCGGTCGAGCAGGCCTTCCCACCGATGTCGGTCACGGTACGGCTGGCCGACGAGATCGACATCTCCCGCGGTGACCTGATCTGTCGGCCGCACAACGCGCCGGCCGTGACCCAGGACATCGAGGCGATGGTGTGCTGGCTGGACGAGACCCAGCCGCTGCGGGTCGGGGGCCGGTACGCCGTCAAGCACACCACCCGCACGGCCCGCACCGTCGTCCGTACGCTGCACTACCGGATCGACGTCAACACCCTGCACCGCGATGAATCGGCCACGCAGCTCGCTGTCAACGACATCGGCCGGGTACGTCTGCGCACCACGATGCCGCTGCTAGCTGACGAATACCGCCGCAACCGCACCACCGGCGGCTTCATCCTCATCGACGAGACCACCCACCACACCGTCGGGGCCGGGATGATCGTCGGCACCGCCTGAAGCCCCACCGTCTACGCCAGGTGCTGCCGATAGAAGGCCCAGGCGTCGTCGACGATGTCGTGCAGCACCGGCCTGGTCGGCGTCCAGCCCAGTTCGGTGCGGGCCCGCTGCGCGGAGGCGACCAGTGCCGCCGGGTCACCGTCGCGTCGCGGCGCCATCTCGATCGGCAGGTGGTGGCCCGTGACCTCGCGGACCACCTCGACCACCTGCAGATTGGAGAAACCGTTGCCGTTGCCGAGGTTGTAGATCCGATGCTCGCCGGGGGTGGCGGCGTCGAGGGCGAGCAGGTGCGCCCGGGCCAGATCGACGACGTGGATGTAGTCACGGACGCAGGTGCCGTCGGTGGTCGGATAATCGTCGCCGAAGAGTTGCAGCCGGTCGCGGTGCCCGGTGGCCACCTGCAGCGCGAGTGGGATCAGATGGGTCTCCGGATCGTGCCGCTCGCCGAGCAGGATCCCCGGTCGCCGGTAGGCGCCGGCGACGTTGAAGTAGCGAAGCGAGACGGCGGCCAGGTCGTGAGCGGTGGCCTCGGAGGCCAATGCCAGGTCAACGGCGAGCTTGGTGGCCCCGTACGTGCTGGTCGGGGCGGCGGGCGCGGTTTCGGCGATCGGCAACTCCGTCGGGTCGCCGTAGACAGCGGCCGTGGAGGAGAAGACGAACCGGGGGACGCCCGCGGCCCGTACCGCATCGATCAGCGCCAGCGATCCGACGGTGTTGCTGGCCCAGTAGAGCTCCGGCTTGCGCATCGATTCACCGGCGGCGATCAGGCCGGAGAAGTGCAGTACCCCGTCGAAGCCGCCCTCCACGGTGAGTACCTGCGCGGCGTCGCGCACGTCGGCCCGGACGAGGGCTGCCTCGGGGGCGAGCGCCGCGGCGTGCCCGGTGCTCAGGTTGTCGAGGACCACGACCTCGTGGCCGGCGTCGAGCAGCAGCCGGGTCACCACGCCGCCGATGTAACCGGCCCCACCCGTGACGAGCAGTTTCATCGTCGGCCTCCTCGCCGGGCACCCACCCTGGAGGTCAGCCTAAGATGTGCCGGCTCAGTTGATCTGGAGCTTGCGCCAGGTCGAGCCGTCGCTGGAGAAGGCCGCCCAGCCGCCGCGGAACAGGTCGTAGGCGATGTAGCCGGCCGAGGTGCGGGCTAGGCGGCCCACCACAGGCAGGTTCCCCTCGACGCGGGTGAAGGTGGCCCCGTCGTCGGCGCTGACGTACCAGCGTCGGTCCCCGCCGGCCACGAGCAGACGTCCGTCGAGCAGCGGCACCATCGCGCCGGCCAGGGACCGTGGTGCACCGGCATTTTCTTTCCGGGTACGGGTGAAGGTCTGCCCGCCGTCCGCCGAGTGGTACAGCGCGGTGATGGTGCGGTCGGGCCCGAGCACGACGGCGTACGCGTGGCTGCCGAGAAAGGTCACCTCCACCGAGCTGATCCGATGGGCCGGTGTGTCGAGAGTGGTCGTCCGCCAGGTTTGGCCCCGATCCCGGGTGACCGCCAGCGCCGCGTGTCCGTCGCGCATGCCACCTGCCCACCACGCCCCGTCAGCCGTCGCCGTCGGAGCCACCCAGCACACCTCGATGTGGGGCTGGCTCAGCATGGTGCCGCCGCGGAGGAACCCGGGATGCCAGATCTCGATCGGGCCGCCGCAGCGGCCCGGCTGCGGGTGGGGCCCCAACTGCAGCCGGTCGTCGGGGGCGATGGGCAGCGGGGTGGAGGTGTCGGCGGCGGTGGCGCGTTCCCAGCTCCGCCCGCCGTTGCGGGAACGGTACCCGCTGCCGGCGAGGACCAGCTGCTGGTCAGGGAAGGCGATCAGGTCGAGTTCGTCCCCGTCGGTGGTGAAGGGGACTTCACTGCCGGTCCAGGTGATGCCGCCGTCGTTGGTGCGGGCCACGAAGGCATGACACGGGTCGACCCGGGCGCACTCAGCCAGCAGGTAGCCGGTGTCGGGGGTGACGAACTCGACATCCACGATCGTCCCGGGGATGTCCAGTGCCGGGGAGGTGAGGCCGTTGATGGTGATGCCGGCGCCGGTGTAGACGGCGGTGGCCGGTGGGGTTGCCGCGATGGGTGGAGGCGCCGGATCGGCAGCCCACGGGCGCACCGTGAGTGCTGCGGTCAGGGCGACGGCGAGGAGGGTGGTGCCGAAGGCCGCCCGGCGGTGTCGGACCCGCGCTGCAGCCTGCTGCCGCAGCCATGTCAGGGGCGGCTGCTCGATGGCGTCGCGCAGCTCGGCCCGTTCCTGGGCCAGCCGTAGGTCGAGATCAGGCATGAGGGACCTCCGTGGGGGCCATGCCGTCGGTCTGGCGGTCGACGTCGTTGCGGTAGTCGCCGAGCCGAGCGGCGAGCGCCGCCCGGCCGCGGGACAGCCGGGATTTGACCGTGCCGGTCGGTACGTCCAGCGTCTGGGAGATCTCGTCGACTTTCAGATCGGCGAAGTAGTGCAGGACGATGACCTCGCGGAAGATGGTGGGCAGGTCGGCCAGGGCGTCGCGGAGATCCGCCCGCTCGGGGCCGGGGGCCGGCTCGACGACCCGGGTGACTGGGCGGTCGCGGAGCAGAATGGCGTCCAGCACTTTGCGGCGGCGCCAGCGGCGGCGTACGACATTGATCGCGACGGTGCGGAGCCACGCTTCCGGGTTGTCCATGTCGGCCAGCCCGCGTGGCCGGGCCAGCGCCCGGGTGAAGGCCTCCTGCACCACATCCTGCGCCTCGGTGAGGTCGGTGGTGAACGCGTAGATCTGGGCGACGAGGCGGCGGTAGGAGCCGTGGTAGAGGTCGCTCATCGCCTCCTCCACGGCGGCCCGCCCCGTCGGCGTCTCCGATCGCCCCGGCTTCCGCACCGATCACCGTCCATCTTTCGTGTCGCGTCTGGGGTACGAGTCACCGCCGGCATCAGCGGTTCCCCCGGGATTCGAGGGGGCGCCGGCCGGGGAACCGTATGCTCTCCACCGCTTGTGGGCGAGGGGTGTCACCCGCGATCTCGGAGATGCTGACAGAATTGTCGGCATGTCCGATGTTGCTGCCCAACCGCGGGTTCTCTCCGGCATTCAGCCGACCGCCGATTCGTTCCACTTCGGTAACTACCTGGGGGCGGTGCGTAACTGGGTGGCGATGCAGGAGACGCATGACGCCTTCTACTGCGTGGTTGACCTGCACGCGATTACCGCCGGACACGATCCGGCCGTGCTGCGCCAGCGGACCCGGGTCGCGGCGGCGCAGCTGCTCGCGCTGGGTCTCGACCCGGAGCGATGCACGCTCTTCGTGCAGTCGCACGTGCCCGAGCACGCCCAGTTGGCCTGGGTGCTCGGCTGCATCACCGGATTCGGTGAGGCGAGCCGGATGACCCAGTTCAAGGACAAGGCGGCCAGGCGAGGAGCCGAGCGGTCGAGCGTCGGCCTCTTCACCTATCCGATCCTGCAGGCGGCCGACATTCTGCTCTACCAGGCTGACGCGGTGCCGGTCGGCGAGGATCAGCGCCAGCATCTGGAGTTGACCCGGGATCTGGCCCAGCGGTTCAACACGTCCTTCGGTACGGCCTTCACTGTGCCGGAGCCTTACATCCTCGCGGACACCGCCAAGATTCTCGATCTGCAGGATCCCGCTGCCAAGATGTCGAAATCGGCGTCGTCACCCTCGGGCATCCTCGAACTGCTCGAGGATCCGGCCCGCTCCGCCAAGAAGATCAGGTCGGCGGTCACCGATACCGGTCGGGACATCATCTTCGATCCGGAGAACAAACGCGGGATCTCCAACCTGCTGACGATCTATGCGGCGCTCTCCGACCGGAGCATCGATGAGCTGGTCGAGGCGTACGCCGGCAAGGGGTACGGCGACCTGAAGAAGGACCTGGCCGAGGTGGTGGCCGAGTTCGTCCAGCCGATCCAGGAGCGCACCCGCGGCTATCTGGAGGATCCCGGGCAGCTGGACAAGTCGCTGGCCATCGGTGCGGAGAAGGCCCGCGCTGTCGCTGCGGCCACGCTGCGGGCCGTCTACGACCGGATCGGCTTCCTCGCACCTGTCAGCGACGGATGACATCGCGTCGATGTGGATCGGCGTCGTCATCAACATTCCTGAGCCGTGGGGCGGTTTCCTGACCCGACGACGGGCGCAGACCGGGGATCCGCGGGCCTACTGTCCGCCGGCTCACGTGACGCTGCTCGGGCCGACCGAGATCGATCCCGGCCGTCTTCCCGAAGTGGAAGCCCATCTGGCGGCGGTGGCTGCGGCGCATCCGCCATATCAGATGCATCTGCGGGGGACCGGCACGTTCCGCCCGGTCACCGAGGTGGTCTTCGTCGCGGTGGCCGCCGGAATCGGTGAATGTGAGCGGCTTGCGGCCGCCATCAGGGCGGCCGAGGTGGTACGGCGGGAGAGCCGTTTCCCGTACCATCCGCACGTCACCGTGGCCCAGGATGCGCCGACCGAGACGTTGGATGAGGTGTACGAGGAGCTGGCCGGGTTTTCGGCCCGGTTCGAGGTTGACGGCTTCACCCTCTTCTCGCAGGGCACCGATGTCGCCTGGCGGCCGCTGCGCCACTTCCGGTTGACCGGCTGATCCCGCACCGCCTGCGGCAGCGCCGAGGGAGTGCCGGGCTACCACAGGGGCGGAAGGCCTGCTCGGACCCGGTGTCCGATCGTTGTGGGGATTACCGCAAACGGCGGTGCGGAGCTGGCCGGAGCGCCATGATGGTCTGGTGGGGGCGCTGGTGACGTTGGAGCTACCGGAGGATTCGCCGGTGCTCAACCTGCCGTGGGTCATCACGTTCGGCCCGTTGCGCGAGGAGGACGAGTGGGAGCCGGTGGTGTGCGGCCCGTACGAGCGGTCGCACGCGCTCGCGCTGGCTGAATCGGTGGTGGCGGACGAGGAGTTGATGGCGGTCGTCGAGCCGTTGCTGCCGCACGCGTCGGCGGATGAGATCCGTTCGGAGATCGCGGCGGCGAAGATGGCCGCCGAGGGCGAGGCGAGTGTGGCGGCCGGGGCGGACCTTTACGGTGACTACGAGGAGATCATCGACGAGTCGTTCGCGGAGACGACCGTCGAGGAGCAGCCGGTGGAGCCGTCGCCGCCGCCGCGCCCGGAGGAGATCCGGGCCGGCTTCGCCCGCATCGCCGCGCAGTTGACCGGCCAGCCTGGCTGAGGGTTAATCCGGCCTGCGGGCTTTCTGCCCGCCGGCCGGACGCGAGTAATGGAGGTCAGTACATGACGACCTTGTACGCGTTGACCGCCGCTCGGACCGGCTGGTAGAACGTGGTGCCGCCGGACCGGCAGTCGCCGCTGCCGCCCGAAGTGATGCCGAGGGCCTTGGTGCCGTCGTACAGCGGGCCGCCGGAGTCGCCGGGCTCGGCGCATACATTGGTCTGGATCATGCCCCGCACGGTGCCGCCGCCGGTGTAGCGGACCGTGACGTTGAGGGCGGTGACGGTTCCGCTGTGGGTGCCGGTGGTCGATCCGGAACGGGTCACCCGCTGCCCTACAGAGGCATCCGAGACGGTGAACCCGCCGGGGTGGCTGAGTGAGGTGTTGTCGTAGCGGACGAGTGCGTGGTCGCTACCCGGGAAGCTGGCCCCGATGGCGGCGCCGATCAGCGTCCGGTGGCCGGAATCGGCGTACCAGGTCTTGACCCCCTTGACGCAGTGCCCGGCGGTGAGGAAGTAGTAGGTGCTGCCACTGACGACGTTGAAGCCGAGCGAGCAGCGGTAGCCGCCGCCGTAGATGGCGTCGCCGGCGGAGAGCAGCGGGGAGAATACGCCGCGGGCACGCTCGATTCGGATCGAGCCGGTCTGGGTGCCGGCACTCTTTTTGATCTTCGCGATGTCACCCGGCGATACGGTGCTGTCAACGGTTACCACGACCCGGCCGGACGTCGCGTCAACATGCCACGCGATGCCTTCGACGCCGGACCGCTCCACCGCGGTGCTCACGTCGGAGAGCTGTTGTGTGTTGTAGGTGGGGGCCGCTGCTGCCGGGTTCGCCAGGGCGAACAGGCCGACGACGACCGTTCCGGTCGTGGCGGCAAGGAGTCGAGTCCACCGGCCAGGAGTGCGTCTGGTGCTCACTGTCTCCTCCTCAAGGAGTGCTGGGCCCGAAGGATCGGGCCGTGAGTCGATGTCGGGAGACGCGCCGTGAGACAGTCGACGCCAGCCCCTAACATTTGCACCAGTGAGTATTTATGGAACTAGATAGGCCCGCAAGGGGGGGAACTACAACTACGTGCAGACCGCAGACGGCCATCCTTGCAACGTGTCCCGCGTCCACCCCCACTCCTGTGGGCAGCGCCCGGCGGACATGAGCAGATGGACGCCCTGCTTGATGCGTCTGTCAGCGACCCACATCATGAGTGACGGAGTGGTTGGCATCCGGGCCGGGGCCGGATCCACAGTGAAGACGGATGGCTACTCGAGCCAGGCCGCCGCGTCAACCGGCAGGAAGACCTGCCCGTCCTCTTCGATCAATTCGGCGCTGCTGAGGATCAGCGTGCCGTACTCGTTGACGTTGATCGGGGCGGCGCTGAGGTTGACCACGCAGACCAGCCGCGACCCCGCCGAGTCGCCGCGGGCGAACGCCAGCATTTCCGGCTCGGCGTTCAGCCAGGACAGCTCGCCCACATCCGTCATGCTGGTCAGCCCGGGGTGGTCGCGGCGGATCCGCAGTGCTGAGCGGTAGAGCTCCAGTGTTGCGGACGGGTCCCCGGTCTGCGCGGAGACTGACAGCGCGGTCCAGGTCGCCGGTGCCGGCAGCCACGATTCCGCGCACCCTTCGGGCCCGAATCCGTACGGCGGCAGGTCACCGCTCCAGGGCAGCGGCACCCGGCAGCCGTCACGGCTCTCGCCGGTGCGGAGGAAGGCGGGGTCCTGGCGCAGTTCGTCGGGCAGGTCGAGAATCTCCGGTAGCCCGAGTTCCTCACCCTGGTAGATGTAGGTGGAGCCGGGCAGGGCGAGCATCAGCAGGGCGGCGGCGCGAGCCCGGCGCAGCCCGACCTCCCCGTCGCCGTAGCGGGTGACGTGCCGATGCCGGTCGTGGTTGGAGAGCACCCAGGTGGTCGGGGCGCCGACGATGGTGGCTTCGGCCAGAGCCGTGTCGATAACGTTGCGGAACGAGTCCGCCGACCAGGTGGCGTCCATGAAGTCGAAGTTGAAGGCCTGGTGCAGTTCGTCCGGGCCGATGTAGCGGGCCAGCCGCTGCGGGGTCTCGGCCCACGCTTCGGCCACCGCCATCCGCCCACCCGGGTAGCTGTCCAGGATCGGCCGCCAGGCGCGGTAGATCTCGTGCACCCCGTCCTGGTCGAAGTAGGGCAGCCGGCCCCGGCCGAGGAGTTCGACCTGGCGGCGGCCGTCGGCGGAGCTGTGCCCGACATCGGGCAGCCCCTCTTCTTTGATCATTCCGTGGGCCACGTCGATGCGGAAGCCGTCAACGCCCCGGTCGAGCCAGAACCGCAGGATCTCCTCGAACTCGGCGCGGACCTCCGGGTGGTGCCAGTTGAGGTCGGGCTGGGCGAGGTCGAAGAGGTGCAGGTACCACTGCCCGTCGGGGACCCGGGTCCACGCCGGGCCGCCGAAGATCGACTCCCAGTCGTTGGGGGGCTCGGCGCCTTCGGGGCCTTGCCCGTCCCGGAACAGGTATCGGTCGCGGGCCGGTGAGCCGGGCGGGGAGGCGAGTGCCTCGACGAACCACGGATGTGCGCTGGAGGTGTGGTTGGGGACGATGTCGATGATGATCCGCAACCCGAGTGCGTGGGCGTCGCTGATCATCGCGTCGAAATCGGTGAGGGTGCCGAAGATCGGGTCGACGTCGCGGTAGTCGGCGACGTCGTAACCGCCGTCGATCATCGGCGAGGTGTAGAAGGGGGTCAGCCAGAGGGCGTCGACGCCGAGGTCACGCAGGTAGGGCAGGCGGGACCGGATGCCCTGCAGGTCCCCGATGCCGTCCCCGTCCGAATCGGCGAAGCTGCGGACGTAGACCTGGTAGACGACGGCGGAGCGCCACCAGTCGTCGGCGTTGTTGCTCTGCGGCGCGGCGTAGGCGGTCGTCACAGTCTCCCCGTTCCCTGCGGTGCCCCGGCTGCTTCAGCCCGGTAGTCGAGGTAGATCATGCGGCGCGGCCTTGCAAGAGTCAAGCAATTCTTGCGCAAGGGCCGTCCCGGTCATTCATCCGCAGGGTGGGGCACTCTGGCCAACGGGGCCGACGGCTGCGCCGCAACCGCCGGCGCGACGGCGGTGGAGCCACGGACCACCAGCTCCGGGCGGAAGACGTACTCCGAGCGCGGCGCCGCGTGGCCGTGGATCTCGTCGACCAGTGCGCGTACCGCGGCCACCGCCATCGCCTGCACCGGTTGGCGCAGCGTGGTCAGCGGCGGGTCGGTGAACGCGATCAGCGACGAGTCGTCGTAACCGACCACGGAGACCTCGCCCGGCACCGGGCGGCCGCGCTGGCGGGCCGCCCGGATGGCGCCCAACGCCATCAGGTCGGAGCCGCAGACCAGCCCCGTCGCCCCGTGGTCCAGCAGCCGGCCCGCGGCGACCTCGCCCCCTTCCACCCCGAAGAGAGCCAGGGCGATCAGGTCGTCCAGTTCGGTGTCGGTGGCGCCGACGAGGCGGCGCATCGCGTCCCGGTAGCCGGCCACCTTGCGCCGTACCGGGATGAAGCGTTCGGGGCCGGTGATCAGGCCGATCCGTCGGTGGCCGAGCGCGACCAGGTGGGAGACGGCGACTTCGCTGGCCTCCCGGTCGTCGCAGGAGACGAAGGGGGCGTCGACTTCCGGCGCGTACCCGTTGATCAGCACGACGGGGAGGGGGCGCGCGATCAGCTTGCGGTAGCGGTCGTGGTCGGCGGTGCTATCGGCATGCAGGCCGGAGACGAAGATGATGCCGGAGACCTGCCGGTCGAGCAGCATCTCGACGTACTCGTCCTCGGTGACTCCGCCGGGGGTCTGGGTGCAGAGCACCGGGGTGAAGCCGGACTGGGCCAGGGCCGATTCGATGCTCTGGGCGAAGGCCGGGAAGATCGGATTCTCCAGCTCGGGGACCACCAGGCCCACCAGGCCGGCGCTGCGTTTGCGGAGCCGGGCCGGTCGTTCGTAGCCGAGCACGTCGAGCGCGGTGAGCACGGCCTGCCGGGTCGCCGGTGAGACGCCGGGCCGGTCGTTGAACACCCGGGACACCGTGGCCTCGCTGACGCCAGCCTGTTTGGCGATGTCGGAGAGTCGTGCACGCATTCGGGCACCCTAGCTCAGCGAACCCTTCTTGCGTAATATCTTGCAACGCCTTCCACTTTATGAAAGCTCTTGCTAGGGTCCCGGCAGCAAGTGCCGGAGGAGCGCCTCCGGTAACCGATGTATGACACACCACCATCGATTCCGCAGACGGTCGGGCCGCCACCCGCGGGCCGGCCATGATCGACAGGAGTTCCGATGCGCATCCGTACCCCGGGTGTGGTTGCCGTCACCCTCGCCGCCGCTCTCGCGGTCGCCGGTTGTGGCGGCGGCGACAAGCCGGCCGCCAAGGAATCCCCGAAGGCCGCCGACGGCAAGCTGGTGATCTGGGCCGACGACAAACGCGCCGAGGTCCTCAAGCCCTTCGCCGAGAAGTTCGGCCAGGACAACGGCATCACCGTCGAGGTCCAGGCCATCTCCGAGGACCAGCAGACCACCTTCGTCACCGCCTCCCAGCAGGGCAGTGGCCCCGACGTGATGGTCGGCGCCCACGACTGGATCGGCAACCTCGTGCAGAACGGCGCCATCGATCCGGTCCAGCTCACCGACGCGCAAAAAGCCGGCTTCCCCGAGGTCGCCCTTAAGGCCGTCACCTTCAACGGCCAGGTCTACGGCGTGCCGTACGCGATGGAGAACATCGCCCTGATCCGCAACACCGAGCTGGCCCCGACCGCCCCGGCGACCATCGAAGAACTCGTCGCCGCCGGAGAGAAGCTCAAGGCCGACAAGAAGGCGTCGGAGATTATGTGCCTGCAGGTTGGGCAGAACGGCGACGCCTACCACATCTACCCGATCTACACCTCGGCCGGCGGCTCGCTCTTCGGCACCACCGCCACCGGCGACTACGACCCGAAGCAGCTCGGTGTCGGCACGCCCGAGTCGATCGCCGCCTTCGAGAAGATCAAGGCCCTCGGTGAGAAGGGTTCCGGCGCGCTCAAGCGCTCCATCACCGGGGAAAACTCCATCGCCACCTTCACCAGCAAGAAGTGCGCCTTCCTGATCTCCGGCCCATGGGCCATCACCGACGCCAAGAAGGCCAACATCTCCTACGACATCAGCCCGGTGCCGGGCTTCGCCGGAGCCAAGCCGGCCCAGCCCTTCGTCGGGGTGCAGGCCTTCTACGTCGCGGCCAAGGGCAAGAACAAGGCCCTCGCGCAGGAGTTCGTCGCCAACTACGTGACCAACCCCGAACTGGCCGTCGCGCTCTACAACGCCGAGCCGCGCCCGCCGGCGCTGACCGCCGCTCTCGACCAGGTCAAGAGCAGCGACCCCGACCTCGCCAAGTTCCAGGAGGCCGGCAAGAACGGCGCCGTGCTGCCCGCCATCCCGGAAATGGCCGCCATCTGGGATCCGTTCGGCAAGGCCGAGGCCGCGATCATCGGCGGCGCCGACGTGAAAACCACGCTCGAAGCCGCGGCGAAAACGATCGCCGACCAGATCAAGTAGTCATGGAACAACCGCTCGCTGGCGCCGGGGCCGCCATTCCGGCTCCGCGCCAGCGGGCCGGCCACGAGGGCCGGCCCGAACCGCACCCCACCCCCCGGCAACCACGCCGACCCCGCCGCGACGAACGCCCCGTCACCGTCACCGGTCTGACGGTCAAAGTCGTCCTGCTCGGCCTGGTTGTCGGCATCGCGATCTGGGCGGCCTTCCCGCTCATCGAAACCCGCACCTGGGCCGGGCTGGCCGCCCTCGCCGCCACCACCGGCGGACTCTGCTACCTCTACCTGACCCGCCGGCACATCCCGGCGAAATACCTGGTCCCCGGCACCCTCTTCCTGCTCGCCTTCCAGGTCTTCCCCATCCTCTACACCGCCAGCACCGCCTTCACCAACTTCGGCGACGGACACCGGGGCAGCAAACAGGAGGCGATCGTCGCCATCCAGACCGCCTCGGTGGTCCAGCTACCCGGCTCCATCGAGTACGCCCTCACCGTCGCCACCACCGGTGACCCCGCCACCGGGCCCCTCGTCTTCCTGGTCACCGACCCGGCCACCAACACCGTCTCCGTCGGCGACCAGCACGGCCTGCGCCCACTCTCCTCGGACGCCGTCACCCTCCGCCCCGACGGCAAAGTGACCGCCGCCGACGGCTACACCCTGCTCAACGCCGGCCAGGCCAGCGCCCGCAGCCAGGAGATCACCGACGTCGCCGTGCCGACCGCCGATGGCGCCATCCGCTCCATCGGCCTCTCCCGCGCCTACGAGGGCAAGGCCCTGCGGGCGTACGACGCCGACTGCGACTGCATCCGCCATGCCGAGACCGGCAAGACGTGGACGGCCGATGAGGAGCTCGGCTCCTTCGTCGCCGCCGACGGCGAGCGGATCGCCCAGGGCTGGCAGGTCAACGTCGGCTTCGCCAACTTCACCCGGGTGCTCACCGACCCCAACATCTCCGGCCCGTTCCTGCGCACCCTGCTCTGGAACTTCGCCTTCGCGATCGGCTCGGTGGCGGTCACCTTCGCCCTCGGGCTGGCCTGCGCGCTGACACTCCACCACCCCCGGATGCGGGGGCTCGTCTTCTACCGGGTGCTGATGATCCTGCCGTACGCCATGCCGTCGTTCGCGATGCTGCTGGTCTGGCGGGACATGTTCAACACCGACTTCGGGCTGATCAACAACCTCTTCGGGTTGAGCGTGAACTGGCTCGGCGACGCCTGGACATCACGGATCTCGGTCATCCTCGTGCAGATGTGGCTCGGCTACCCGTACATGTTCCTGGTCGCCACCGGTGCACTGCAGGCCATCCCTCGGGAGCTGACCGAGGCGTCAGCCATCGACGGGGCGTCACCCTGGCAGGCGTTCCGGCGGATCACCCTGCCCCTGCTGATGGTCGCCCTGTCGCCGCTGCTGATCTCTTCCTTCGCCTACAACTTCAACAACTTCAACGCGATCAAGCTGACCACCGACGGCGGTCCGTTCCCGGCCGACAACCCAAGCGTCGGCGCGACCGACCTGCTCATCACCTACATGTACCGGCTGGCCTTCGGCGCCTCGGGCGCCGAGTACGGCTACGCGGCGGCGGTCTCCATCTTCATCTTCGCGCTGGTCGCGACAATCTCCGCGATCAGCTTCCGGCGCACCCGGGCACAGGAGGAGGTCTTCACTTGAGCGCGGTCTCCGTCTCCGCCGCCCGCCGGCGGTGGATCACCCGGATCGGCTGGCGGCATCTGGTGGCGCTGCTTGCCGTGGCGTTCTCGCTCTTCCCGATCCTGTTCGTCTTCTCGGCGGCGCTCAACCCGCTCGGCACCCTCTCCTCCACCGAACTGCTGCCAACCGGGTTCTCGACGGAGAACTTCACCCGCCTCTTCCGCGACACGGCGTTCGGCTGGTGGTTCCTCAACTCGGTACTCATCGCCGGGTCCGCCGCGCTCACGTCGGTGTTCCTCTCCGCCCTGGCCGCGTACGCCTTCAGTCGGATGCGGTTCCGGGGCCGGCGGGTGGGGCTGCTCTCCCTCCTGCTGATCCAGATGTTCCCGCAGTTTTTGGCGATCGTCGCGATCTTCCTGATCTTCTCGACGGTCACCGACCTCTGGCCGGAGATCGGCTTCAACACCCCGTGGGGACTGATGCTGCTCTACCTCGGCACCGCGCTCGGAGTGAACACCTGGCTGATGAAGGGCTTCTTCGACACCCTGCCCCGGGAGTTGGACGAGTCAGCCACCATGGACGGCGCCACCCACGCCCAGGTCTTCTTCCGGATCCTGCTGCCGCTGGTGGCGCCGATCCTGGCGGTCACCGGGCTGCTCTCCTTCATCGGCACCATCAACGAGTTCCTGATCGCCAACGTCTTCCTCACCAGCGCCGAGTCGAAGACACTCTCGGTCGGAATGTGGGGGCTGGTCGCTGGGGAGCGCAACAACAACTTCGGCATCTTCTGCGCGGGCACGCTGCTGACCGCGGTACCGACCGTGGTGGTCTTCCAGTTCCTGCAGCGCTACATCGTCTCCGGCCTGACCGCCGGTGCGGTCAAGGGATGAGAGGGAAGGGGGTTTCCGTGGGGCCGCAACAACCTGATGGCTCCGGCCTGATGCCTCACCACGACGGATCCGCGCTCTACGTGCCGCAGCAGAACCCTGCCCTGGGGGAGGTGGTGCCGGTCTTTGTCCGGGTGCCCGCGTCCTCTGGGGTACGGCAGGTCTACGTACGCACCACTCCGGACGGCGAGCCGAAGTTCGCGCCGGCGGTGGTCGACCGGCGCACCGCCGACGAGGTGTGGTGGCGGGCCGAGGTCGTGGTGCGCAACCCGGTCAGCAACTACCGCTTCCTCCTCGACGAGCCGGACGGCAACCGCTGGCTGAACAGCCTCGGGCTCTTCGACCACGAGGTGCCGGACCACACCGACTTCAAGCTGGTGGCCTACGAGCCGCCGCCGGCCTGGGCCCGGGACGCGGTCATCTACCAGATCTTCCCGGACCGTTTCGCCCGCTCCGCCCGGGCCGCCGACCGGGATCCACCGTCGTGGGCCATCCCCTGTGACTGGGACCACACCCCGGTCATCGGCCGGGGGCCGGAGACGCCGTACCAGTTCTACGGCGGCGACCTGGACGGCATCACCGAGCGGCTGGAGCACCTGGACCGGCTCGGAGTCAACACCGTCTACCTGACACCGATCTTCCCGGCCCGCTCCAACCACCGCTACGACGCAGCCTCGTTCGATCGGGTCGACTCGCTGCTCGGCGGGGACGAGGCGCTCTCCCGGCTCGCCGACGCGGTGCACGCCCGGGGCTGGCGGCTGCTGGGGGACATCACCGCCAACCACACCGGCGACGGCCACGAGTGGTTCACGGCAGCGGTCGCCGACGTGGCCGCACCGGAGCGGGAGCTGTACTACTTCGATCCCGAGACCGGTAGCTACGAATCCTGGAACGGCGTCAAGTCGCTGCCGAAGCTCAACTGGGGCAGCGCCGAGCTGCGCCGCCGGTTCCTCGACGGCCCCGACTCGCCGGTGCGCCGCTGGCTGCTGCCGCCGTACGGGCTGGACGGCTGGCGGGTCGACGTGGCGAACATGACCGGGCGGCGGGGGGCCGACGCCTACACCCATGAGGTGGCGGCGCTGCTGCGTGCGGCGGTGGTCGACACCCGTCCCGACGGACTGGTGGTGGCGGAGCACGGGCACGACTACACCGGGGATCTGGACGCCAACGGCTGGCACGGCACCATGAACTATCCCGGCTTCACCGATCCGGTGTGGAGCTGGCTGCTCGCAGACGGGGTGAGTCTGCCGAATTTTCTCGGTGTGCCCGGCGGTGCCCGGCGCCGGGGCGGGCCCGAAGTGCTGGACACCATGCGCGCCTTCGCCTCGCTGATTTCCTGGCGGTCGTTCACCCACTCCTGGCAGCTGCTCGGCTCGCATGACTCGGCCCGGATCCGCAGTGTGGTCGGCGACGCGGCTCGGCAGGAGGTGGCGGCGGGGCTGCTCATGACACTCCCCGGCATTCCGATGATCTTCGCGGGGGACGAGTGGGGGCTGCGGGGCGAGAACGGTGAGGGGTCGCGTACCCCGATGCCGTGGTCGGCGCCGCAGAGCTGGGACGTTGCGACCTTTGACCGGTACCGGGCCCTGATCGCGCTGCGGCGGGGTGAGCCGGCGCTGCGCCACGGGGGGCTGCGCTGGGTCTACACCGATGCCGAGACGCTGGTTTTCCTGCGGGAGACGCCGGCCGAGACGCTGCTGGTGCTGGCGCGCCGGTCGTCCGCGCCGCCGGTACGGTTGGTCGGCCTCTCCGCGGGCGACGTCGGGTACGGAGCGGCCGGTGCGTCCGATGGCGAGAACCTTTACGGCGGGGCGCCGGCGCTGCGGCCGGACGCGGCCGGAGCGGTGCTGCTGCCCGGCGACGGCCCCACCTTCCAGGTGTGGCGCCTATCGCGTCCTGCCCGCGCATAACCCCTGCCCGTACCCCACCCCGCCCCCACCCCGCACCCCCACCCGCCCGCCCCACCCGCCCCTCCCGTCGATCAAGGACTTTTTGCTGCACTTCGATCTTTAAACACGACAACAGCTCCTTGATCGACGGGAAAGTCCTTGATCGCCCGGTCAGCCTCGGTCAGCCTCGGTCAGCTTTTGTCTTCCGATCCCGGTGCGGGAGGATGGTGGTATGGAAGCCCTTCGTCTTGTGTTGCGGTACGCCCATCTGATTGGTTTCGCGCTCCTGCTGGGCGGCGCGATCATCCAATATGTCTCCGGAAAACTGCGGATCAACTCCGCCATGCTCTGGGGCGCGGCGATCCAGGTTGTGACCGGTATCGGATTGTCCGCGCCGCTGCGCGGCGCTGGTGCCGAACCCGCTCCGGCCAAGCTCATGACCAAACTGGTGCTCTCCTTGGCGATTTTCGCCATGGTGTTCTTCTCGCGTAAGCGTGCCGACGTCAACCGGGGGCATTTCTTGGCAATTGTCGGGTTGACGCTGGTCAACGCCGCGGTCGCGGTTTTCTGGCGGTAACTCACCCAGGTCAACATGCGCAAAAACGGCATTGTGATCGGTGGTACGGCATTGCCGCAGCTCCCTGTCCACTTGGCAGGTGATCTCGCGCACCGTCTGGGTTACGCCCGGGTAACAGCCGCCCAACAGTCGGGCACCGTTGTCGGCCGTTGGGCGGACGCGGGCGTACGCTCCCGACCGTAATGTCAAATGCCGGTCGGAGGAGGCCCTCCCGGGGCCGGTCAGGTAGCCACCGCGACGACGCGGTGTGTGGGGGAAGGAGATCCTCTTGCGCTCTCTGCGTGGGACGCGGATCGTCTCGGTATTCGCGGTAGGTGGGCTCGCGCTGAGCGCCGTCGCCGCGTGTGGTGAGGCTCCGGAGGAGAAGGCTGGCGGCAGCGCCGGCAAGCAGTACCAGGCCTGCATGGTCACCGACGTCGGCGGTGTCGACGACCGCTCATTCAACGCCTCCGCCTGGCAGGGCCTGCAGGCGGCGGAGAAGGCGGACCAGAACGTCAAGGCGAAGTTCGTCGCCTCCTCTCAGGAGGCCGACTACGTACCCAACCTCGAGGGGTACGTCAAGCAGGACTGCGACTTCATCCTTGCCGTCGGCGGCCTGATGGAGAAGGCCACGAAGGAGGCGGCGGAGGCCAACGCCGAGCAGCAGTTCGGCATCGTTGACGCCGATCCCAAGGTGTCCAACGTCTACCCGATGCAGTTCGACACCGCCCAGGCGGCTTTCCTCGCCGGCTACCTCGCCGCCGGCTACTCCAAGACCGGCAAGGTGGGCACCTATGGCGCCGTGAAGATTCCGCCGGTGACCATCTTCATGGACGGCTTCGCCGACGGCGTGGCCCACTACAACCAGGTCAAGGGGAAGAACGTCCAGGTCCTCGGCTGGGACAAGGCCGCCCAGAACGGTTCCTTCACCAACGACTTCGTGAAGCAGGACGAGGGCAAGAAGGTCGGCGACACCCTGGTCGCCCAGGGCGCGGACGTGATCATGCCGGTAGCCGGTGGGGCCGGCCTTGGCACCGCCGCCGCCGCCCAGGCCGCCGGTGGCAAGTACGCCGTCATCTGGGTCGACGTCGACGGCTGCGAGAGCGCAGCGCAGTACTGCTCCACCTTCCTCACCACGGTGGTCAAGAACATCCCCGGCGCGGTGGAGGAGGCCGTGCTCAAGGGAGCCAAGGACGAGAAGCTGGACAGCAGCCCCGGCTTCGTCGGCACCCTGGCCAACGACGGCGTCTCGCTCGCCCCGTACCACGAGTTCGACAGCAAGGTCCCGGCCGAGCTGAAGGCCGAGGTCGAGCAGCTCAAACAGGACATCATTGCCGGCACCATCAAGGTCGAATCGCCGGCCCAGCCCACCACGTGACGGCAGCCGGATCCTGTGGTCAGCCGGCTGACCACAGGATCCGGCACCTCAACCTCGCCCTCGCCCGCACCACCGCGCGGCGGGGGCGATCAGCACTCGGCTCGGGGTCTCCGGGCCACGCCATCAGGAGGCTTCGCTGAGACTCGAACTGCGCGGCATCACCAAGCGCTTCGGTGATGTGGTCGCCAACGACGACATCAACCTGGCCGTGGGGCCCGGCGAGATCCACGCCCTGCTCGGCGAGAACGGTGCCGGCAAGTCGACCCTGATGAATGTGTTGTATGGCCTGCTACAGCCGGACGCGGGCGAGATCCTCGTCGACGGGCAGCCCATCAAGATCCGTAGCCCCCGGGATGCGATCAACGCCGGCATCGGCATGGTGCATCAGCACTTCATGCTCGTACCGGTCTTCACCGTCACGGAGAACGTCATGCTCGGCGCCGAGCGGGTGCGTGGCGGCATCGCCGGCTTCCTCGACCGGCGCCGCGCCCGCAAAGAAATCGCCGAGGTCTCCGAACGCTACGGCCTGCCCGTCGACCCCGACGCGGTCATCGAGGATCTGCCGGTGGGGATCCAGCAACGGGTGGAAATCATCAAGGCCCTCACCCGTGAGGTCAACCTGCTCATCCTCGATGAGCCGACCGCAGTCCTGACTCCACAGGAGACCGACGACCTCCTCGAGGTCATGTGCTCCCTCAAAGCCGCCGGCAAATCGATCGTCTTCATCACCCACAAGCTGGGCGAGGTCAAAGCGGTCGCCGACCGGATCACGGTCGTCCGCCGCGGCCGTACGGTCGGCACCGCGAGCCCGGACGCCAGCCGTGACGAGTTGGCGGCGCTGATGGTCGGTCGTAGCGTCAAACTCACCGTCGACAAGGCGCCGGCCGAGCCCGGCGAGTCGGTGCTGCAGATCTCCGACCTGGTGGTCGACGACGACCGGGGCTGCCGGGTCGTCGACGGCGTCGATCTGACGGTGCGGGCTGGTGAGGTGCTCGGCATCGCCGGGGTGCAGGGGAACGGGCAGACCGAACTGGTCGAGGCGATCATGGGTTTGCGGCCGGTGCTGACCGGAGAGGTCTCCCTGGCCGGTCAGCGGATCGACGGGTGGTCGCCGAAGAAGGTCCTCCGTGCCGGGGTGGGCTACATCCCGGAAGACCGCAGCGTCGACGGGATCGTCAAGGAGTTCACCGTCGCAGAAAACCTGGTGCTGGACATCTACGATCGGCCCCCCTTCGCGGCTGGTTGGGCCCTGAAACCGGAGGCCATCGCCGCGTCCGCCCGGGAGCGGATCGCCCAGTTCGACGTCCGCACCCCGTCAGCCGACGCGCCGGTCGGCACCCTCTCCGGCGGCAACCAGCAGAAGGTCATCGTGGCGCGGGAGATGTCCCGCCCGCTCAAACTCCTCATCGCCGCCCAGCCCACCCGCGGAGTGGACGTCGGCTCGATCGAGTTCATCCACAACCGGGTCGTCCACGAGCGGGACATCGGTACCGCCGTACTGCTGGTCTCCAGCGAACTCGACGAGGTGATCGGCCTGGCCGACCAGATCGCCGTGATGTACCGCGGACGGATCCTGCGGATCGTCGATCCGGACACCCCGCGTGAAGAGATTGGCCTGCTGATGGCTGGCATCACCCCCGACAGCTTCGGAGACAGCAACGAAGACCCGGCCAGTGGCAACGGCGCTCCGGCCGGTAACGACGGCCGGGCCGGCGCCGACGGCAATTCGGCCGCCAGCGAGGAAGAAGCATGACCAACGCCAACACCCGCGCCGATTCGCCCTCGCCGGAAGAATCCCCGGCCAAGCACCGGCTCCCCCGGCAGAACGCCCCGAATACCGCGGCCGGCCCCCAGCCGGAGGCGGAGGGCCGAGAATCGCTCGGGCAACGGTTCCTGCAGAACCTGTGGGCCGCCAACACCGTCACCGTCACCGTGCTCGCCGTGGTGCTGGCGATGCTGGCCGGGGCGGTGCTGATCGTCGTCTCCGACGAAGATGTGCTGGCTGCCTTCGGTTACATTTTCGCGCGGCCCGGCGATGCGTTGGGCGGCAGTTGGGCCCTGATCAGCGATGCCTACACCAACCTCTTCAAGGGCGCCATCTTCGATCCGGCAGCGATCAGCGCCTGGATCAACGGCGACGGCACCTGGAAACCCGTCTTCGCCCCGATCTCGGAGACGCTGACCTACGCCACGCCGCTGGTCTTCACCGGCCTGGCCGTGGCGCTGGCCTTCCGGGGCGGCCTGTTCAACATCGGGGCGCAGGGGCAGGCGATTGTCGGTGTGATCCTGGCCGCGCTGGCCGGCTTCCTGCTGCCACTGCCGCCGGTGATCCACCTGATCGTGGTGGTGCTGGCCGGGGCGTTGGGCGGGGCCATCTGGGGGTTCATCCCGGGATTCCTCAAAGCCCGCACCGGCGCTCACGAGGTGATCAACACGATCATGCTCAACTACATCGCCACCTACTTCCTCGCCTGGATCATCTTCCAGAAGGGCGTCCACGACCCGACCCGCACCGACGCGATCAGCCGCCCGGTGGACCCGTCAGCCCGGCTGCCCCGGCTGCTCGGCTCCGACCTGCGGGTGCACGCCGGCATCCTGCTGGCGGTCGCGGTGGTATGGGCCGTCTCCTGGCTGCTCAACCGCTCGACCTTCGGCTTCGAGATCCGCGCCGTCGGCGCCAATCCCGACGCCGCCCGTACAGCAGGGATCAGCGTCACCGGCACCTACGTCTTGGTGATGGTCATCGCCGGGGCGCTGTCCGGCCTCGGCGGCGCCAACATGGTGATCGGATCCACGGCCAGTCAACTGACCCCGCTCGTCGCCGCCCAGATCGGCTTCGACGGGATCCTGGTGGCGCTGCTGGGCCGGGTGCGGCCCTGGGGTGTGCTGGCCGCGGCGCTGCTCTTCGGGGCGCTGCGCGCCGGCGGCAACAGCATGCAGTCCCACTCCAGCGTCTCGCTGGAGCTGGTGACCGTGCTGCAGGCGTTGATCGTGATCTTCATTGCGGCCCCCGCGCTGGTGCAGGCGGTCTTCCAACTGCGTGCGGCGCGGGCAGCACGGCTGCAGACGAACCTGGCGAAGGGCTGGTAGGGCATGTCCACGATGGCTGTCGAGGATGTGGCTGTCGCCCCTATCGACCAAGGATTCTGGACGCGCGACCGCAAAATCGGCGCGGGCCTACTCCTGGTCGGCGTCGTCGGAGCGATCGTCTTCGGCCTGCTGGCTACGCCGCAGCCCGCCCGGTTCACGCTGAGTGAGACCGCCGGGGGTGCCAGCGCCGAGATCGGTGGGGTCTTCGGCGCGGTTCTGTTCGGGCTGGTCGCCGCTGCGGCCGGAGCCGGACTCCTCGCCGGCCTCGGCGAACGCTGGTTCGGGTGGCTGCTCGGCCTCGGGGTGGTCGGCTTCGTCCTCTCCTTCCTGTGCTGGCAGATCTCCGCCGCGCCCGACGGCCAGAACTTCATGCCGATGGTCAACATCGTGCGGGGGACCTTCCTGCTCGCCCTGCCATTGATTTTCGGTGCCCTCGCCGGGGTGCTCTGCGAGCGGTCCGGAGTGGTCAACGTGGCGATCGAGGGCCAGCTGCTGATGGGCGCCTTCGCCGGTGCCCTGATCGGCACGATGACGGGGAGCATCTGGGCCGGCCTCGTCGCGGCTGCGATGGGGGGTGCCTTCATCTCCCTGCTGCTCGCCGTCTTCACCATCCGTTACCTGGTCGACCAGGTCGTGATGGGGATCGTGCTCAACCTGCTGGCGATCGGGCTGACCGGCTTCCTCTACGAGCGGCTGATGCAGACCGATCTGCAGGCGTACAACCAGGCGCCGCACTTCGGCAACTGGGAGATCCCGCTGCTCTCCAAGATCCCGGTCATCGGCCCGGCGCTGTTCCGCGGCACCCTCTTCCTCTATCTGGCGCTGATCCTGGTGGTCGTCATCCAGATTGCGCTCTTCCGTACCCGGTGGGGACTGCGGACCCGGTCGGTGGGCGAGCATCCAACGGCGGCCGACACCGTGGGCGTACGGGTGCTGGGGCTGCGCTACCGCAACGTGCTGCTGGGGGGTGTGGTGGCGGGTATTGGCGGTGCTTCGTACACGCTGGTCCTCTACTCCTTCACCAAGAACATGATCGGTGGCAAGGGGTTCATCGCCCTCGCCGCGCTGATCTTCGGCCGGTGGAGCCCGACGGGGGCGCTGCTCGCCGCCCTCTTCTTCGGCTTCGCCGACCAGTTGGGTGCCTATCTGGGGGCGATCAATAGCGTTATTCCCAGCGAGTTCCTCGCGATGCTGCCGTATCTCGCGACGATCCTGGCGGTGGCCGGCCTGGTGGGCAAGGTGCGGGCCCCGGCCGCCGACGGCAAGCCCTACATCAAGGGCTGACCTTCCGGCCACCGGTCGCAGTCGAGCTGATCAGGGAGTTGGTGCAGCGACACACCGGAGGACACGCCAACAAAGTCCCTGATCAAGTTGACGAGGGCAGGATGGGAGCCATGGAGATCGATTGGGCCCGGTTGCGGGCCGCTGCAACGGAGGCGATGCGGTCGGCGTACGCCCCGTACTCGAAGTTCCCGGTCGGCGCGGCGGGACTGGTCGATGACGGCCGGATCGTCGTCGGCTGCAATGTGGAGAACGCCGCGTACGGGGTGGTGCTCTGCGCCGAGTGCGGGGTTGTCTCGTCGCTGCACACCACCGGCGGTGGCCGTCTGGTGGCGCTCTCCTGTGTCGACGCCACCGGTGAGCCGGTGATGCCCTGCGGGCGGTGCCGGCAGCTGCTGTGGGAGCACGGCGGTCCCGACTGCCTGATCGAGGCGGTCCCGGCCCCGCTCCGCCTGGCTGAGCTGCTGCCGCACGCCTTCGGCCCGGAGAATCTGGCGGCGGTCGTCCCGGCTGTCCCCACGGCGGTGCCGGCCCGGCTCGCCTCGTGGCGGGGGCGGGGCACCGTGTTCGTGCATCCGGACATCTCGGCCGGGCAGCCGGTCTGGACCGCCTACTGGGAGCGGGCCGAGGGATCCGGCGGCGGGGAGGCCGGCATCCTGGAGGAGGCCCCGACGTGGGGGGATGTCACCGAGGCGGTCGCTTGGGCGCGGGCGCGTACGCCCCGGGTGGTGGTGGTCGGAGCAGACGGCGACATGTCGTGGGCCGGCGAGGGGGAGCCACCGGCCGAGATCGGCGTCCACTGGAGCGGCCCGGCGTCCGCGTCGATCTAGGAATCTCCTGTCGATCTAGGGACTAATGTCGTTAGTTGATCTCAAATCGCAGCAATAAGTCCTAGATCGACGGGATGGCATGGAGAGAGAGGAGACGGTGTGAGCGGGTTCGCTGCGGTTGACGTGATCCGAACCAAGCGGGACGGCGGAGTGCTCTCCGACGCGCAGATCGACTGGGTGGTCGACGCGTACACCCGCGGGCAGGTGGCCGACGAACAGATGTCGGCGCTGGCCATGGCGATCCTGCTGCGCGGCATGACCCCCGCGGAGATCGCCCGGTGGACCGCCGCGATGATCGCCAGCGGTGAACGGCTCGACCTCTCCGGCGTCCCCCGCCCGACCGTCGACAAGCACTCCACCGGCGGGGTCGGCGACAAGATCACGCTACCGCTCACCCCGCTGGTCGCCGCCTGCGGTGCGGCCGTGCCGCAGCTTTCCGGACGGGGCCTGGGGCACACCGGCGGCACGCTGGACAAGCTGGAGTCGATCCCCGGCTGGCGGGCGACGCTGACCAACGCAGAGTTCCTCGCCCAGCTGCGCGACATCGGCGCGGTGATCTGCGCGGCCGGCACCGGCCTGGCTCCGGCGGACCGCAAACTGTATGCGCTGCGCGACGTCACCGGGACGGTGGAGGCGATCCCGCTCATCGCCAGCTCCATCATGAGCAAGAAGATCGCCGAGGGCACCGGGGCGCTGGTGCTCGACGTTAAGGTCGGATCCGGCGCGTTCATGAAAACGGTTGACGATGCCCGCCAACTCGCCCGCACCATGGTCGACCTCGGTGCGGCGCATAGTGTCAGAACGGTCGCACTCCTCTCCGACATGTCGGCCCCGCTCGGCCGGGCCGTCGGCAACGCGGTGGAGGTCGCTGAAGCGGTTGAAGTACTGGCCGGCGGTGGCCCATCCGATGTGGTGGAGCTGACCCTCGCGCTGGCCCGCGAGATGCTCACCGCCGCGGGGCTGCCCGACGCCGATCCCGCCGCCGCGCTCACCGACGGGCGGGCGATGGACACCTGGCGCGCGATGATCCGGGCGCAGGGGGGTGACCCGGAGGCGCCGCTTCCACTGGCGCGGGAGGCGGAGATCGTCTACGCCGAACGTGACGGCTACGTCTCCACCGTGGATGCCTACGCCGTCGGCGTCGCGGCCTGGCGGCTCGGTGCCGGGCGGGCCCGGAAGGAAGATCCGGTCAGCGCCGCAGCCGGGGTGGTGCTGCACCGCAAGCCGGGTGAGCCGGTCCGGGCCGGTGACCCCCTCTACGAGTTGCGAAGCGACGAGGCGGATCGGATCCCGGCCGCGCTTGCGGCCGCCGAGGCGGCGGTCGTGGTGTCGTCCGAGCCTCCCGCCCGGTTCCCGCTGGTCATCGAGCGGATCGGTTAGCGTCGGCCCTGGCGCCACCGTTGTTTGTCCCTGGGATGACCTGCTCGGACATCACCCATGGTGCGCCGGCGGGGAAGCCGCTATCCTCCGTGCCCATAGGGGGCTGGTTCGCCCGGGGGACGACCAGGCGCTGCACCGCCGATGAAGAGCAGGGAACGAAGCCGTGTCTGTACCCGCGCCCGATCCTCGTGCCGTCCGAGCGGCCAGTCTCAACGAGCTGCGTCGTCTCGGGCTGCCGCTGCCACCGGCGCAGTTCCCCCTGGTCTGGGAGCCGGGCGACCAGGTCGAGCTGCGTCCCACCGCCGAGATCGAGGCGCGCGCCGCGGTGCTGCACGTGGTGATGGCCCGCTGTTTCGGGATGCCTCCGCAGCCGACGATGGGCTGGCTGCTCAGTTCCCACCTGGTTGACGCGGTCACGCCGCCCGAGTGGCAGTTCGTGGCGGGCGGACGCGGTGACCACCGCTCCTTCGCACTGCACCATGATGCGGTCTATGCGCTGGCCTGGCTGCTGGGGTTGACCAAACACCTCGATCCCCAGTCCCCACCGGACGAACGACTGATGCCCCTGTTGCCCGATCTCCGTACCGGGGAGACCTTCATGGAGTGGCGCTCGCGTACGTTGCCCGCCCCGCGGGATGTCGCCGAGACCGCCGCTCTCCTCGACCTCTACTACTGTTTGGACTGGGGATATCTGGAGGCGGAGCGACGCGGCCTTCCGCTGCCCGGGCTGATCGACGCGAATGCCATCGGCCAGCGCCGGTGGGCGCTGGAATGGGCGGTCATCTTCTACGGGCCGTACCACGATCCACCCGCCGGGTGGGAAGAGGTCGATCTGTCGACCTGACCCGCTCAATGGTCAGCCCCGTCGCGCGGGGGCGGTAGACCGCGAGTCGGATCGAGGCGGTGACCGGGACCGACTCCGGCAGTGCGTCGATCTGTTCGACGAGTCGCAGTTGATCGGCGTGCCAAGCACTGGGGCTCATCGCGACCAGCGTCTGCACGTCGCGTCGGCTCAACCGCAACCGTCGTTCGTGCGTGCTCTGCTCGACCTGCCGGAAATGGGTGCCGAGACTGCCGGCCAGCCGGTCGGCTTTGGCCGGGTCGACTCGGAGCAGGCCGAGGTGATCCACCAGTTCGTGTAGATGGTTCGTGGCCGGGGTGGCGACGAGTAGCGCACCCTCCGGGTGCAGGACTCGGTGGAACTCCGGCCCGTTGCGGGGGGCGAAGACGTTGAGCAGCAGGGCGGTGGAACGGGTAGCCAGGGGTAGTGCGCGCCAGGTGTCGCAGAGGACGGCTCCGGCTCGTGGATGGGCCCGGGCTGCCCGACGCAGCGCCGGCTTCGAAGCATCGAGGGCGAGGCCGGTGGCGGCCGGGAGCGCGTCGAGCACCGCTGCGAGGTGTCGACCGGTGCCGGCTCCCGCATCGACCACCAGGTTCGGCGCCGGTCCGGTTCCGCCGGATACGGCTGCTGCGATCCGGGCGGCCTGGCGTACGACGGACGCACCGATCGCCCTTGTTAGGAAGTCGTAGTGCCCGGCGGTGAGGAAGTTCTCCCTGGCCGCGATCATGTCGGCGTTGTCCCCGGTCTGCGGGGCGCGCCCTGCGGTCAGGTTGACGTACCCCTGCCGTGCGATGTCGAAGCTGTGCCCGCCCGGGCAGCGTAGGGTCCGGGCGGGGTGGGGCGCGGAACGGCCCGGAGGAATGTCGGCCGCAGCGGGTACGGGTGGTGGGGAGGTTGGGCCGACCTGGCCCAGCCGCTGGCCGCAGATGGGGCACCGCAGGCACGACAGAATTTCGGGCTTCATCGTTTGCCGGTTGACCTCTTACCGCCGAAGCGAGTTTCAACAGCTCTCCTGGCTAAGGTACCGCCGGACGGACCCGATGCCGTTCCCGGAACGGCATCGCCGTCCTTCTGTCGCCGGGGACTAGGGTTTGACCATGGTCGCGATCGCGTACGAAGACATCGTCAAGGCACCGAAGGCGCTACTGCACGACCACCTCGACGGCGGGCTGCGACCGGCGACCATCGTTGAACTCGCCGAGATGGTGGGGCATGAACTGCCCACCATCGACCCCGAGGAGCTTGGACACTGGTTCGTCGACGCCGCCGACTCCGGCTCGTTGGAACGCTACCTGGAGACGTTTACGCATACGGTGGCGGTGATGCAGACGGCGGAGGCGCTGCGCCGGGTCGCGTCCGAGTGCGCGCTGGATCTCGCTGCCGATGGCGTCGTCTATGCGGAGGTGCGGTTCGCCCCGGAGCTGCATCTGGAACGGGGCCTGCCCCTGGACGGAGTGGTCGAGGCGGTGCTGGCCGGGTTCGCCGAAGGGACGGCGCTGGCAGCTGCCGCCGGCTACCACATCAGGATCGGCACCCTGTTGACCGCGATGCGTCACGCTGCCAGATCCATGGAGATCGCCGAGTTGGCCGTGCGCCACCGCGACCTGGGTGTGGTGGGGTTCGACATCGCCGGCGCGGAGGCAGGCTTCCCGCCGACCCGGCATCTGGACGCTTTCGAATATCTGCAGCGGGAAAATTTCCGCTTCACCATCCACGCCGGTGAGGCCTTCGGGCTGCCATCGATCTGGCAGGCGATCCAGTGGTGTGGGGCCGATCGGCTGGGGCACGGTGTACGGATCGTTGACGACATCACCCCGGGCTCCCGGCCGGTAATCGGGCGACTCGCCTCCTACGTGCGGGACAAGCGCATCCCGCTGGAACTCTGCCCGTCGTCCAATGTGCAGACCGGTGCCGCGGCCTCCGTCGCTGAGCACCCCATCGGGCTACTGCACGACCTGCGCTTTCGTGTCACGGTTAACACCGACAACCGGTTGATGAGCGGGACGTCGATGTCTCGGGAGATGGCTCTGCTGGTCGAGGCCTTCGACTACGGATGGAGTGAACTGCGTTGGTTCACCATCAATGCCATGAAGAGCGCCTTCATCCCGTTCGACGAGCGGCTGGCCATCATCGAGGACATCATCAAGCCGGGGTACGCCAGGCTGTTGGCCTAGCCGTTGACGGGATGGCGCCACCTCTGCGCCGGAAAGATTCGGCTCGGCGGCTCTGACGAGTGCGGCGACCTGGCGGACGATCTCGGTGCCGCGGGCCGGAGAGCAGCCCAGTTCGGCCTGCCGGCGGAGCACGGTGGATTCGCTCCGCAACAACGTGAGGCCGCGTCGGAGAAGTACCGTCGGTGACTTGCGCCGTTCGCCGAGATCGCGGAGCAGTCGGCGGAAGAAGGTCATGACCCGCGGGCGACGCAGCGCGTACGCCTCGACGAGCAG
>DASULK010000048.1:0-32676 GCA_036278255.1 Micromonospora sp. | reverse complement strand
AGCCAGGGGCCTGTCCCCACGAGGGATCGACCTTTCACCCGAGATGATTCGCGTGGCCCGACGTGATCATCCCGACTTCGACTTCGACGTTGCCGACCTGCGTGAGCTGCCCTTCGAGGACGCCTCGCTGGCAGGCGTGGTCTGCTGGTACTCCCTCATGCACCTCGCGCCTTCCGATAGACCGGCCGCCTTCAGCGAACTCTCTCGCGTGGTGAAGCCGGGAGGTTATCTGGTGACCGCCTTCAAGGCCGGTGACAGCCAGTTGCGACGTGGTGGCCGCAGTGCCAACCTTGGCGTCGAGTTCGACGTCTACTGGTTGTCGTCGGATGAGATGGAGCGTCGGGTGATCGACGCCGGCTTCGCGACCGTGTTCTGGGGTGGGCGCCCTGCAGAGGGAGAGGAAGGTTCCGCGCAGGGGTACCTGCTCGCTCGGAGGTCCTGAAGCCGACCCGACCCGCGTTGACGAACACTCTCAGCTCGACATTCCCGCGCCCAGCCTGCGTCCGTCATTCGTTTGAGACCCACCCGTCGTGCTGTGCTTCTCCGGGGCACACTGAAGACCATGGGAGACACGGCGTGGGTGAGGCCGCTGAGGTCGCGGAACTACGCCGACCGTAGTGGGGCTGCATGACAGACAACTGGTGGGACGGCTCCACTGATCAACTCGCGGTCTGCTTGCGCAGTGCCCTGGTGGAGCTAGCGGCGGTGCTACCGGCAACGGACAGATTCGTTGTTGCCCGGCTTGACGGAACGAAGATGACGGATGTGGACCACGCCTTCTACGAGTTCTCCGACGCGCTGCTCTTTCCCGGCTACTTCGGCTGGAACTGGGACGCGTTGTCCGACTGTCTCCGTGATCTGAACTGGTTGCCCGCGGACGGGTATCTGATCGTTGTCGAGAACGCGCCCCGGTTGCTGTCGAGCAGTGCCGAGGATCAGAACACGCTGTTCCGGATCCTGTCTCGGGCCGTTCATCACTGGGCGAGCCCGCTCGGCCAGCCGGACGGCAGGGGTGTCCCGTTCAAGGTGCTACTGCTGTGCGACCGCGATGAGGAAGCGGCGCTGTTGCGGCAGAAGGTCTCCCGAGCATTGAAACGGTGAGGCGATGATGGGAAGGGCTCTGCGGGCGTGCGAGGGGGTTCGGCCGGGGAGCGGGTTGATGGAGATACTCGACTGGTGGGGCAAAAGCGACACGCTGATGCCGAGCCGCGCCGAGCCGCGGTTGATGGCATAGCGGCGTATCTTGCGGATGCGGATGCCGACGTTTACAACATCGCGGAGGCGGCTGTTCGCGAGGATGCGTTAGCTCTCGCGCTGAATCTCACTGCCCTTGCCGCAACAGCAATCACCGCCCTGGCTGCGGCTACCGGCCGTACTCCGGGAGAGGTACTGCGATCGATGGGATGAGCCCGGCGTCACTGGGACACTGTCCCCGAGCGCCGAGCGTAGGGTCGCCGGATGAACGTGTATGACGTCGCCGCCAAACTGCCTTCCATCGAGGTGTTGCGGGAGCGCTGCAAGGCACTTGCCGTGCTGGAGTGCATCGTCGCTGGTGGCGAGCCCTACTACGCCTACACCCGCGCCTGGGGTGATGACGAGGCGGCGCTGATGAACAACGGTGGCGGTGACGAGTGGGCGGTCGTGTTCACCGCCGACGGCGCGTTCATCCGCGTGTTCGACCACGAGTCGGCGATGACGCCGTACCGAGATCCGGGCCACGAGCTGTGGCCTGGGCTGATCGAGGGCATCCCCGCGGTGTTCCGTCCGCAGCTCGAGGAACCAGCGTTCGGCGACGAGGAGGGACGGTTCGTCGCCACCGCCGTGGTGTGGCGGCTTGCCGGTGACGACCGGTGGCGCGCCGGCGAAGGCATCACCTTCCCCACGCCCCGCGGACCGTACGACGACGCCGCGGATGGCTCCGATCTACTCGAGATCCTGCTCGATGACATCGTCAACCGGTACGTCAAATTCGCCGAGGACTACTACGAGATCGAGGCGGACCGGACGGTGGTCCAGTACGTCGTTGCGCACCGCCCGCTTACCGACGTCGTTGTGCAGGCTCTGAACCCGGAACTAACCGTTGCCGAGTTACACGAGGACATCGTCGCGATCGGGTACCCGACCGCAGCGTGACGACAAATCCTGCACCTGGCCCCCTCGCAGCACGCTGATCGCCAGGTAGTTCAGGTGGCGGCCCACGGCCCGGTACGGACAGATCGTCGACTTGCTTACCTGCCATGATCGGCCGCCAGGTGGAACGGGGACGTCACGACAATCGCGGAGAGTTTACGGTTTTTTCGAATGGCGGTAGCCTTGACGCATGGCTAACACGCTTCGTGAACGGACGGTCCTCCCGCCAGAGGACAACTCTGATCTTGCCCGGTTCGCCCAGCAGCTTGGCGGGCTGGAGGAGCCGGCACGAGCGCGACTGGTCGGGCCGGATGGCTCTCAGATCGACATCCCCAATGAGCTATACGGGGTCCTTCGAGACGTGGTGACCGCTTTATCGCATGGTCTGGCCATCTCGATCGCGCCGCACAACACGATGCTCACCACGCAGGAAGCCGCGGATCTGCTCAACATTTCCCGGCCAACCCTGGTGCGGCTGCTGACCGACGGCGAAATCCCGTACACGATGCGGGGTCGCCACCGGCGGGTCATGCTTCGTGACATCCTCGACTACCGCGACCGAACCCGGCGGGAACGACGCCAGACGCTCGACCAGATGGTCGCCGAAGCCGAAGCCGACGGCCTCTATGAGGTGACCGCTACGCCCAAGCGGACCAGGTGAGGCAGGCACAACGTGGCCTTCCCCGCACTGCTGGACACCTGCGTGCTCTATCCCGCATACCTGTGCGACACCCTGCTGCGGCTCTCAGAAGCCGAAGCGTACCGGCCGCTGTGGTCCGGCGACATCCTCACCGAGCTGAGGCGCAACCTCGTCGAGGCGGGTATACCGGCCGACCGGGTCGACCGGCGCATTACCCAGATGAGCCAGTCGTTCCCCGATGCCATGGTCACCGGCTATGAGTCGCTTATCGATGGCATGATCAACGATCCGAAAGACCGCCACGTCCTTGCCGCAGCCGTGCGTGCCAACGCCGAAGTCGTCGTCACCTTCAACGTCCGCGATTTTCCCGAACCTGCGCTGAAGCCGTACGACATCATTGCCGTCCATCCCGACGACTTCATGCTCGACCAGCTCGACCTTCACCCCGGCCTCACTATCGGCGTCCTTGAACAGCAGGCCGCTTCCTACCGGCGCGAGCCCACCACCATCGCTGGGCTACTACCCCTACTCGACCGCACGGGGCTACCCCGGTTCACCGCCGAAGTTCGCCGGCACATCAGGTAGTGCGGTGTTCCTGCGTAAGCAGAAGCCGCAGCTCGGGACCGTTGCAGTCGTACTCCCGCTGCCTGCAGGCAGGTTTTGCCTTCGCCAGCGCACCCGCGCCGGCACCGGCGCGCCGCTGTTTAACGTCTCCGCCCGCACCTCCCGGCTGGCTCCGTCGAGGCCAGCAAGCAGGAACCGTTACGGTCGCGCCTTTCTGAGAAAAGCAGGTGGTCGGCGACGAGGATGCGCGGATTAGGCGGG
Source organism: Micromonospora sp. (assembly GCA_036278255.1). Lineage (GTDB taxonomy): Bacteria > Actinomycetota > Actinomycetes > Mycobacteriales > Micromonosporaceae > DASULK01. The sequence continues at coordinate 29,081 of DASULK010000048.1, read as the reverse complement.
GAGGGTCAAGCAGCCGGCCTTGAGGGCAGTAAGGAAGGTCGCCCAATCGGTGGCGCTGTAGATCATGACGACGCCGGTACGGTCTTTGCTGTCGCGTACGGCCACCCGCCCACTGCCGTCCAGCACCGGCCCCGCCTCCACACAGTTGCCGCTACCACCGTCGCTCTTCGTGCTGACATGCCACGCCACCTCGGGCAGTGCGCTATCTACCGCCTCGTTCACCGCCATGTGGGTTCACTCCAAACGTGCCGCCAGGTCCGAGATGAAGGCGATGGTGTCGTCGGGCGACAACGCCGCCTTGCGTAGTCGATCGTAGGCGGCAGCCAAAGGCACGGCACCGGCCGCTTCCACGTAAACGGCGCCTGAGGGTGTCTGCATGCAGGCGACTTCTGGATAAGGTTCCGCCATGACGAAGACGTCGAAGGGGCCGTCCGGGCTGGCATGAGCTCCAGCGGCGAAGGGCAGGATTTGGATTTCGACATCCGGCCGCTCGGCCATGTCGAGTAGGTGCAGAAGTTGAGCGCGCATCACATGCGACCCGCCGACCAGCCTTCGAACCAGAGCTTCGTCGGTGACCGCGGTGAGCTGTAGAGACTCTTCGCGCTCAAGCAGTTGTTGGCGAGCCATCCTCAGCTCGATCCAACGGTCAATCTGCTTCCGGGACGCTCCGACGTTGGCGGTGCGAATGGTCGCTTCGGCGTAGTCCCGAGTCTGCAGCAGCCCAGGCAGGACCATGGTCGAAAAGTAGTGGATCTCGGTAGCTCGGTTCTCCAGCCAGATCCGGTCTATGAGGGAGGCGGCGACATCCCCGGTGTAGCCGTCCCACCAGCCCTTGCGGAAGAGTTCCAGGCTCATCGTTTCGAGATCAGCTCGCCGCCTTGGATCATCAACGCCGCAGATATCGAGGTAAGCGAAGACTTCGGGTAGCCGAACCGGCAGGGTTCCAGACTCAAACCGGCTGACGGTAGAGGCATTGCGGCCGAGGTACTCCGCCACCTCTTTAAGGGTGAGCCGAGCTCTCTCACGCATCTCGCGTAGCTCGTTTCCAAGCCACTGCGCCCGCAGCGTCGGCCCCCGATGCTCGGTCATCCTTCTCCCCTTCCTCGCCTCTCTGATACACGCTGCCCGATCCAGCACCTCTTGGCAAATTTGCGCGGAGTGTTGCGCAGACAGCTGCTATGGGGCATGCTGCGTGACATCAGTCACTAAAAGGTGACGGTGAGACAGGAAAAGGACCGGGGTGGGTCTTGGTTGGCGCCTGCCCCACTCCGGTCCTCGAACCGAGCCGAAAGGGGCAGTCCGTGATGGAGTGTGCCCGGGGATCGACTCCCCGTCTGTTTACCACGTCCCAGCCACTTATGGCATCCGCGATCCGGCGGCCGGCCGGCCTGCACGGCGGCCGCGGGTCGGTGTCGGGGCTGGGGGCGGGGCGGTGACTGTCTACCGATCGTCCCGGCGCAGTGATGGTGAGGCGGCGTACGCGTTGCTGGCCGCGCACCGTATCGATCCGGAGATCGGGCAGTGTCCGATCTGTTTGATCGCAGGCCCATGCCGGCCGGCGAACGCGGCTGCCAACCGGCTGGCTGAACTCGGTCTGCCCCTGGTCGATCCGGCTGACCCGCACCGGCTAGACCGCTGGGCCGAGTCGTTCCGGAAGGTTGCCGCCCGTTTCCTGCCGCCCCACCGCTCCCGACAAGTGGGACGACCACCGCTGCTCACCTTCGCTTGGCGGTGGCGGCTGGCCCAACTCCAAGGATCAGAACAGTGATGGCACCGACACCACCGCCGGGAGCGGAGGCGAACGGGGCGGTCGCGGAACCACTGGCCCACACCGGAGCCGCCAGGCACAAAGGCCTCGGATCCCCGCCGAACGGAGCAGTCGTGGACCGGCTCCCGGTCTGCGGCGTACCCGGACTCTGCCAACTCGCCCGCATCCTGCAAACCGACCACCAACCCCACGACAGCGGCCTCTGCGCCTGCGGCGAATTCTTCCCCTGCTCCACCTGGCGGGTCGCCGAACGCGACCTCCTCCACGCCCTCGGCCAGATCACCCTCGGCCGCTGGCCCGGCGACCCCACCCCCGTCACCCCCGGCCAACCCCACCCCTACAGCCCCCCAACCCCCACCTAACCCCCGCCGAACCGCGTTGATCATGAAGTTGTCTCCGAAATCCGGACGGAAACCGGAGACAACTTCATGATCAGCAAGGGGTGGGGAGGGGCACCGACGATCAGCAGCCTCCGCCGGTGAGCCAGTTCATCTTGCCGCTGCCGAAGGGCACCTCACCCGGCTTGAGGGTCTGCGGGATGGTCGCGTTTCCGCGTACGACGTAGTACGAGTCACCGCAGTTGCCGGGGAGTTCCAATGTCATGGTCCAGGTCGGCTGGGAGTGGTCGAGGTAGCGCACCTGGGACCGGTAGAGCTTCGCGCCGCCGTCCGAGGTCGCGCTGTAGGTGGCCCAGAAGACACGGATCCGCTCTCCCGGACAGAGCTGGTCGCCCATCTTGCCGTCCGTACGGGCGGCGACCTTAGCCACGCCGTAAGTAACAACCTGGACCACGTCCACCACCCCGGCCGGGGTGCAGGCGGGCTTCGGCTTGTGGGTGGTGGTCGTCGTGCTCGGCCGCTGGGTGGCACCGCTGGTCGACCGCGTCGGGGCGGGCTGCCGGGAGGGGCGGACGGTGGTGGTGGGGTTGGCGGTCGGCGTCACCGTGCGGGTCACCGTCGGCTCAGCGCTCGGACTGTCCGTGGCGGTGGGCGCCGCGGTCGGGGTATCCGTGGCGGTGGGGGCGGCGAGCGGGGTGGTCTCCGCTGCCGATCGGGCGGCCGGCGGCCGCTCCGCAATGGACCGGACCGTCGCGACGGCGCCGACCAGGAGCAGGAGCGTGGCGAGTCCGGCTCCCGGAATCAGCCACCGCCGAAAGCGGGTGCCCTTCGGTACGTCGGCAGGGGGTTGCTCGGGCATGCGGGCTCCGGGTGGCGAGGCGAGAATTCAGCGGGTGAGATCCTACTGCGGGAGTCCGCGATATGGCGGGGGAGACGGATGTGCTGCGCGTTGTCGTGTGCAGTGACGGGAGTGGTTCAGAAGTCGCCAGCTTCGTGGCGCAGCTCGGCGAGGACCGCGACCAGGGCGGCGACACTCTCCGCCGATAGGCCAGGTTTGGTGAACACCTGGGCGTTCAGGTCATCGGTTGCTTTGGCGGCCAGTTCCCGTCCCTGGTCGAGAATCTGGACGAGCGTGGTGCGCCGGTCGGTCGGGTGGGGAGTGCGCTTGACGAGGCCGGCTGCTTCGAGGCGGTCGACGGCGTTGGTGACGCTGGTCGCGTGCACCTGTAGCCGGTTGCCGATCTTTGTCATGGGCAGGGAGCCGGTGCGGCTGAAGTACAGGAGCATGAGGACCTCGTAGCGGGCGAAGGTCACCCCGTACGGCCGCAGGACGGACTCGACGCGGGCGAGGGCGATCTGCTGTGCGCGCATGAGCGACGTCACCGCTGCCATCCCGTCTGCTGCGGCCTCCCAGCCGTGGGCGGCCCACTGGCGGCGCGCTTCGGCGATCGGGTCGAAGGGGAGGTCGTCACGGGCGGTCATGCGGGCAATCCTAAGGGGCGTCGTAGAATAGATGGACATCCGATAGTTGGATGTCCTAGCTTCTACGGTGATCGCCCTCGCAGCTCGTCGCCGCGACAGCGAGTGCGATCGCCTGCGTCGTAGCTCAACCCCTTCGGTCTAGGAGTGCCATGAGCGAGCCGACTCCCTCCCCCCGGCCGGCGCTGCACGTCCCGGTGCATCCGGTGCGTTTCGTGACCGCGGCCAGCCTCTTCGACGGGCACGACGCGGCCATCAACGTCATGCGGCGGTTGCTGCAGAGCCAGGGCGCCGAGGTCGTGCACCTTGGCCATGACCGCAGCGTGGAGGAGGTGATAACCGCCGCCGTGCAGGAGGACGTGCAGGGGGTGGCCGTCTCCTCCTACCAGGGTGGGCACGTCGAATACTTCAGCTATCTGGTCGAACGTCTCGCTGAACGCGGAGCGGCACACGTACGCGTCTTCGGTGGCGGTGGCGGGACGATCGTGCCGGAGGAAATCGCCCTCCTGGCCGAGCGGGGCGTTCGGATCTTCAGCCCGCAGGACGGCCAGCGGCTCGGGCTGCCCGGCATGATCAACGAACTGGTCCGGGACTGTGACGTCGACCTGTCGACGCAGGCACCCGACCTGGAAGCCCTGCTGGCAGGTGACGACATGGCGCTGGCTCGGGCGATCACCGTACTGGAGGCAGGCAGCGATGCCGGGTTCGCCGAGGCGGTGCGCTCCGCCGCATCGTCACGCAGCGTTCCTGTCCTGGGCATCACCGGAACGGGTGGGTCGGGAAAGTCGTCGCTCACCGATGAACTGGTACGCCGGCTGCGCCGCGACAGTGAGGACAAGATCCGGGTAGCGGTGCTGGCGGTTGACCCGACCCGCCGTCGGGGCGGGGCGCTGCTCGGGGACCGGATCCGGATGAACAGCATCACTCCCGACGTGGTCTACTTCCGCTCGCTGGCCACGCGCACGCCGGGCACGCAGGTGCCGGAGAATCTCGCGGAAATCGTGGCAGCCTGCAAGGCCGCCGGCTACAACCTGGTCATCGTCGAAACGCCGGGCATCGGGCAGGGCGACGCGGCGATTGTGCCGTACGTCGATGTGTCTCTCTACGTGATGACGCCGGAGTACGGCGCCTCCAGCCAGCTCGAGAAGATCGACATGCTCGACCTGGCGGACGTGGTGGCCATCAACAAGTTCGAGCGCCGCGGCGCGGAGGACGCGTTGCGGGACGTTGCCCGGCAGTTGGTGCGCAACCGCGAGCAGTTCGGCACCCCGTGGCAGGAGATGCCGGTCTTCGGCACCAGCGCAGCCCGGTTCAACGATGACGGGGTGACCGCCCTCTACCACCACCTCAAGCAGCTGCTCGACCCGCACAACCTTCCGGCTTTCCCGGGGGTGCTGCCCACGGTGCAGGGGCGTACCTCCACAAAGCTGCGGTCGGTGCTGCCGACGGATCGGGAACGGTACCTGGCGGAGATCGCGCAGACGGTGCGCCGCTACCACGACACCACAGTGGAGCAGGTGGAGCTGGTCCGCCGGCGCCAGCATCTGAAGACCACCCGGGACCTGCTGGCGGCCGAGGGAGATGCGGCTGAGGCATCGGTCGCGGCGCTGCTGGAACGTGTCGAGCAGAGCCTGCACGGTGACGTACGTGAACTGCTGCAGCAGTGGAAGGAGATCCGCGCGCGGTACGACGGCGACGAGTATGTGTACACCGTCCGCGGCAAGGAGATCCGTACCCCGCTGACCCGGACCACCCTCTCCGGTACGAAGGTCCCGCGGGTGGCTCTGCCCCGCGAGGGTGACGACGGCGAACTGCTGCGGTTCCTGCGCAACGAGAACCTTCCCGGTTTCTTTCCCTTCACCGCCGGGGTGTTCCCGTTCAAGCGGACCGAGGAGGCACCGGCCCGCATGTTCGCCGGTGAGGGTGACGCGTTCCGAACGAACCGACGCTTCCACCTGCTCAGCGCCGGCCAGCCGGCGACCCGGCTGTCGACCGCGTTCGACTCGGTCACGCTGTACGGCCGTAACCCCGACCGGCGGCCCGATGTCTACGGCAAGGTCGGCACGTCCGGGGTCTCCATCGCGACCGTCGACGACATGCGTGAGTTGTACGCCGGGTTCGACCTGTGCGCGCCGACCACATCGGTGTCGATGACCATCAACGGCCCCGCGCCGGCGATCCTCGCGATGTTCTTCAACGCCGTGATCGACCAGCGGATGGAGCGGTTCCGTGCGGCCGAGGGGCGTGAGCCGAGCGTGGCCGAGGCCGCCGAGATCCGGGCGCGTGCGCTGTCGACGGTGCGCGGCACGGTGCAGGCGGACATCCTCAAGGAGGACCAGGGGCAGAACACCTGCATCTTCTCGACCGAGTTCGCCCTGCGCGCCATGGCCGACATTCAGGAATGGTTCATCGCCAACCAGGTCCGCAACTTCTACTCGGTGAGCATCAGTGGCTACCACATCGCCGAGGCCGGGGCCAATCCGATCAGCCAGTTGGCGTTCACCCTCGCCAACGGCTTCACCTACGTCGAGGCGTACCGGGCGCGGGGGATGAAGGTCGACGACTTCGCCCCCAACCTGTCGTTCTTCTTCTCCAATGGCATGGACGCCGAGTACACGGTCATCGGCCGGGTAGCGCGGCGGATCTGGGCGATCGCCCTGCGGGACCGGTACGGCGCCGGGGAACGCGCTCAGAAGCTCAAGTACCACGTGCAGACCTCTGGTCGGTCGCTACATGCGCAGGAGATGGACTTCAACGACATCCGTACGACGCTGCAGGGGCTCTGCGCGATCTACGACAACGCCAACAGCCTGCACACCAACGCCTACGACGAGGCGGTGACCACGCCGACGGAGCAGTCGGTACGCCGGGCCCTGGCCATTCAGATGATCATCGACGCGGAGTGGGGGCTGGCGGACAACGAGAACGTGCTGCAGGGCTCCTACATCGTGGACCAGCTCACCGACCTGGTGGAGGAGGCGGTGCTCGCCGAGTTCGAGCGGCTCGCCGACCGTGGCGGCGTGCTCGGGGCGATGGAGACCGGATATCAGCGTGGCCGGATCCAGGACGAGTCGATGCTGTATGAGCAGAAGAAGCACGACGGGTCGTTGCCCATCATCGGCGTGAACACCTTCCTCGCCGAGGATTCCGCCGCCCCCGTCGAGGAGATCGAACTTGCGCGGGCCACGGAGGAGGAGAAGCAGTCGCAGCTTGAGCGGCTCGCCGACTTCCACGCCCGGCACGCGCACGAGGCTCCCGCCGCGTTGGAGCGGCTCAAGGCGGCGGCGACCAGCGGCGGCAACATCTTCGGCGCGCTGATGGACGCGGTCCGCTACTGCTCGCTCGGGCAGATCAGCGAAGCGTTTTTCGAGGTCGGTGGCCAGTACCGTCGCAATGTGTGATGCCGGTCGGGTGTCACCTACAGCTAGGAGTGGGGATGCAAAAGATTGGTGTGGTCGGCTGCGGTCTGATGGGCGCCGGTATTGCCGAGGTGTCCGCGCGGGCCGGGTTGGACGTGGTGGTGGTCGAGTCGAGCCAGGCTGCGGCGGATGCGGGCCGGGAGCGGCTGGCCGGATCTCTGCGGCGTGCGGAGGCCAAGGGGAGGGTCGCGGATGCGGCGGCGGTACTGGAGCGGGTACGCGTCGTGACCGACCTGGAGGCCCTCGCTGATCGGGAGATCGTCATCGAGGCGATCGTGGAGGACGAGGCCGCAAAGGTCGAACTGTTCGGGAAGCTGGACCGGATCGTCACCAGCCCGGATGCGGTCCTGGCCTCAAACACCTCGTCGATTCCGATCATGAAGTTGGCGGTGGCGACCTCCCGGCCCAGCCACGTGCTCGGTCTGCACTTCTTCAACCCGGTGCCGGTGCTGTCGTTGGTCGAACTGGTGCCGAGTCTGCTGACCGATGAGAAGGTGGTGGAGCAGGTACGCGAGTTCGCGACGGAGACGCTGGGCAAGCACCCGATCACGTCACAGGACCGGGCCGGGTTCGTGGTCAACGCGTTGTTGATTCCGTTCCTGCTGTCGGCGATCCGGATGGTGGAGTCCGGTTTCGCCACACCGGAAGACATCGACGAGGGCTTCGTGCGTGGCTGCGCCCACCCGCAGGGTCCCCTCGCTCTGGTCGACCTGATCGGTCTGGACACCACCAAGGCGGTGGCGGATTCCCTCTATGAGGAGTTCAAGGAGCCGCTGTATGCGGCGCCGCCGCTGCTGGCCCGGATGGTCGACGCCGGACTGCTGGGCCGCAAGTCGGGGCGGGGCTTCTACCGGTACGAGGGGACGAAGCGGTGAGGCGTTGTTCTTCTACGGGCTGTCCGAGCGGGAAGCCAGCTCCGGCAGCATGCGTACCCGCGCTGTGGCCGAGAGGGGCGGCTGGGTGTTGACCGAGGCCACCGAAGATTGGACGGTCCCGCCCGGTTGATCTGGTCGACAGCAGGCTGTAATTTGGTCATACTTATGACTATGACGACGCTGCCGTTGGGAGAAGTCAAGGCTCACCTGTCGGAGCTGGTCAGCCGGGTCCACGATCACCACGAGCGGGTGACTGTGACCGTGCACGGCCGACCCTCGGCGGTGCTGGTCTCGGTAGAGGATCTAGAGCAACTCGAGGAGACGGTGGCCGTTCTCGGCGACCCAGACACCCTACGACGGCTCGCCGACTCGGACGCTGAACTGGCTCGGGGCGAAGAGGTGTCAGCTGACCAACTCGCTGAGACGATCCGAGTTCGTCGCGCCGATGCCGCGTGAGCCGGAGATCATCCGCCGAGCCCTATGCCCTGCGCACCACGCCGACCGTCCGGCGCGCACTCGCCGAACGGCTGCCTGAGGCCGTCGCCGTCGCGGCGTACGAATTCATTACGGGTCCACTGGTGCGCGAGCCGTACAGGGTCGGCAAACGGCTGCTTCCGCCACTGGCGGACCGGTTCAGCGCGCGACGCGGCACTTACCGAATCATTTACCGAGTCGACGACGACGCACGTACCGTGACAGTGGTGGATGTTAACCATCGCCGTGACGTCTACCGTCCCTCGCCCGGATAGTACCACCGCAGTGACCGAGTCAGCCGTTCAGGGCAGGCGGGCCTCCACCATGCCGTTGACGACACGGGTCGGCAGTATCTGCTGGTCGGTGCCGGCCGGCCCGTGGACGACCTCGCCGTCCGACAGTTGGTACGTGCTGCCGTGCCAGGGGCACATCACACACGCCTTCCCGTCCACCCGGACAATCTTGCCCTGCCCGAGGGGGCCGCTCTGGTGGGCGCAGCGGTCCAGCATCACCGTGATCTGGTCGCCGTCGCGGTAGACCACGACCCCCACCTCGTCGATCTTCCGGGACACCAGTTCCGCCTCGGGCAGCGACCCGAGGTCCGCGATGGGATGCCAGCCCTCATGGATGTGCCGCAGATCCGGAATACCCTGGTTGACCGCCGCCCCCTGCTTGTAGGCGAGGTGTCCACCGAGGTAGGCGCCAGCGCTTGCGGCCGCCAGGCCGAGCAGGGTGAGGTTGCGGCCCGTACGGTGCTGTCCCCGCAGCCGGGCCGAGAGCGAAGCTGCGAAGAGCGTCACCCCGATGGTGTTGGAGAGCGCGTGGACCAGCCCGACGCGGCGCTGTTCCCGGGCCAGTGAGGCCCAGTCATTGAGGCCGGCGACGGCGGTCGGCAGGGCGCTGGCGGTACCGATCCCGAGCAGCGTGGTGGCGGCCCGCTGCTGGCCGGGAAGCAGGTCGAGAATGGCGGTGCTCATCCAGGCCCCGATCGGCACCTGCACCATGGCCGGATGCAGCGGATGTCCGAGCCACACCCCATGTAGCAGGTCCCGGACCTTCTTGGGCCGCAGGACCGCCATGACCGCCCGCTGCAGCCGGTCCCCCACAGCATCCAGGCGCGATGCCTGCTCAAGTTTCGTCATTACTCTGCGCACGCGGGCCGGCCTTCCCCATTCGTCGGATGTCAAACCCGTTCGGTCAGCCGGTTCAGGCATGCCTGGGCCGGGGCCGGGTAGAGCGCGGCATGCGGATCGCCATCACCGGAGCCACCGGCAATGTGGGGACGGCTCTGCTGCGCCGGCTCGCCGCGGAGCCGGACATCGACGTTGTCGGTTTCGCCCGCCGGATACCGGGGCCCGAGGCGGGCGCGCCGTACGACAAGGCGACGTGGCACAGCGTCGATGTCGGCGATCCGGGGAGCGTTGAACGGCTCGCCGAATGGTTCGACGACGCAGCTGCGGTGGTGCACCTCGCCTGGCAGGCTCAGGGCACCGAGCAGCGGGCACAGCTACGACGTACCAATCTCAATGGCACGCGGCACGTGCTCGACGCGATGCAGCGTGTCGGCATCCGCAATCTGGTCTACGCCTCATCGGTCGGCGCGTACGCTCCTGGGCCGAAGGACCGCTACGTTGACGAGAATTGGCCGGTCACCGGGGTCATCAGTTCGGGTTACAGCGTTGACAAGGCGACGGTGGAAGCTCTGCTCGACGGCGTCGAGCGTACGAATGGCGGGTTGCGGGTGGTGCGGATGCGCCCGGGGCTGGTCTTCCAGCACGACGCCGGGGCGGAGTTCACCCGAAGTTTTCTCGGCCCGCTCGCCCGGTTCTTGCTGCGGCGGACGCTGCCCATCATCCCGGTGCACAAACAGCTACGGATCCAGGCGGTGCACGCCGACGACGTGGCTGAGGCGTATCTGAGCGCCCTCCGCCGGGATGTTCAGGGTGCCTTCAACCTCGCCGCGGCACCGGTGTTGGACGGCTGGTTGCTCGCCGAGGAGACGAACGGGTTGGCCGTGCCGATGACACCGCGGGCGGTGCGGCTCTTCGCAAGGGCCGCTTGGCGGGCCAACATCCAACCTACCGAGGTCGGCTGGTTCGACCTGCTCTCCGCCGTCCCCCTGCTGGACTGTTCCCGGGCCGAGCGGGTGTTGGGCTGGCAGGCCCGCCATGACGCCCGGCAGGCGCTGCGTGAGCTGCTGGACGGGGTAGCCGAGGGGGCGGGGACAGCCGTTCCCGCCTTGCAGCCCCTGAAGTCGCAGATGGCCATGGGGGGCGGTTGACCGGACCATGACGCTCACGCTGTCGCATAGCAGCCGGCGGATCGCAGGGCTGCTGCTGCTGCGCTCCGGCTTCGGCCGGTAGTCATCGGCTCGCCCGCCGGGTCAGCAGTGCCCGAGCGGCGAGCAGGCTCCGCCGCCGCTGCGGCACCACAGCCCGGCGGCTGAAGACGTCATACTCGGCGGCGGCCACCTCGTCGAGGATGCCGCGGTAGAGGGCGAAAGCGGCGCGGATGCAGGCCTGCGAGGCGGGTTCCAGGAGGGCTATTCCGGGGGCTGCGGCGGCGTAGTGCGCCCGGGCGCGCGCCACCTCGTATTCGATGAGCTCGCGGAGGGCGGGAGTGGCCCGGCCCCGGGTGGCGGCGACCGCCAGATCGTCCGGGGTGAGGCCGAACTTGGCGAGGTCCTCGTCGGGGAGGTAGGTACGGCCGCGGTGGAGATCCTCGGCGACGTCTCGGATGAAGTTGGTCAGTTGGAAGGCGAAGCCCAGTTGGCGGGCCGGTTCGCGGGCGTCGGCGGGGTGATCGGTGCCGAGGATCGGCAGCATCATGGTGCCGATCGCCGCCGCCGAGCCTTCCATGTAGTCGAGCAGGTCGTCGTAGGTGGCGTAGGAGGTGACGGTCAGATCCATCGCCATGCTGTCGAGGAACCGGGCGAAGTCGGTGCGGTCGAGGTCGAAGATGGCGATGGTGTGCAGGATGGCGGGGAGCAGCGGGTCGTCGACCGGTTCGCCGTGTAAGCCGGCGAGGAAGCGGTCGGTCCATTCGGCCAGTCGGGCGGCCCGCTGCGCCGGCGGCAACGCGTCGGTGCGGTCGACGATCTCGTCGGCGTGCCGGGTGAAGCCGTAGAGGGCGTGCACGTGCCGCCGCTTCCAGGCCGGGAGTAGCCGGGTGGCCAGGTAGTAGCTGCGACCGTGCCGCCTGTGCAGCTCACGGCAGCGTTCATAGGCTGCCGCGAGGCTGTACTCCATCGATATCCCTCTAAGGTCTAGATCCGTAGGCCGGGGTTGCGGCACCCCCAAAGGTACGCTCAATCGTGTGCAGACCGTCAGGGGGCGGACCGATCGGGTCCTCATCGTCGGCGCCGGGCTCGGCGGGCTGGCCTGCGCTCTGCATCTGGCCGGCCGGGGCCGGCGGGTCACCGTGCTCGAACGGGGACCGGTTCCGGGCGGGCGGGCCGGACAGCTCACCCTGAACGGGTACGAATTCGACACCGGCCCGACGGTGCTGACCATGCCGGATCTGATTGCCGAGGCGCTCGACGCGGTCGGTGAGGAGCTGACCGACTGGCTCGATCTCACCCGGCTCGATCCGGCCTACCGGGCCCACTACCCGGACGGGTCGACCCTCGATGTGATCAGCGACACCGCCCGGATGGCGGCGGAGATTTCCCGGGTCTGCGGGCCGCGGGAGGCCGACGGTTATCTGCGGTTCGTCGACTACGCCCGCGAGTTGTGGCGTCTCGAACGCACCGACTTCATCGACCGCAATCTTGATTCGCCGAAGGATCTGCTGACCGCCAACCTGCTCCGGCTTCTTGCCGCCGGGGCGTTCCGCCGCCTCCAGCCCAAAATCAACCAGTTCTTCGCCGATCCGCGGACCCGGCGGATCTTCTCCTTCCAGGCGATGTACGCCGGTTTGGCTCCGCATGACGCGCTGGCGATCTACGCGGTCATCGCCTACCTCGACGCCATCAGTGGGGTCTACTTCCCGCGCGGCGGGGTCCACGCGGTGCCGCGGGCGCTGGCCGGGGCGGCGGAGAAGCACGGCGTGCGGTTCCATTACGACACCACCGTGACCCGGGTGGAGACGTCGGCCGGACGGGCGACCGGGGTGGTCACCGCCGACGGTGAGCGTTTCTCCGCCGACGTGGTCGTCCTCAACCCCGACCTGCCGGTCGCGTACCGCGATCTGTTGCCGTCGGCACCGCGACGCCGGTTGCGTTACTCACCGTCGTGCGTGGTGCTGCACGTCGGCTCGCGGCAGGGGTACAGCAGGATCGCGCATCACAATCTCCACTTCGGCCGGGCCTGGCGGCGCACTTTTGATGAAGTGATCAAACAGGGTCGGCTGATGACCGATCCATCGCTGCTGGTCAGCAACCCGAGTCGCGCCGACCCCGCGGTGGCGCCGGCGGGCCGGCACAGCTACTACGTTCTGGCTCCGGTGCCGAACCTGAATAAGTCCAAGCTGGACTGGCGGGGCGGGCTGGCGGAGCGCTACGCCGCCGAACTGATCGACACCCTGCAGGAGCGCGGCTACCACGGCTTCGCCGCTGGCATCGAGGTGTCTCATGTGGTCACGCCCGCAGACTGGGCCGAGTCCGGCATGGCGGCCGGAACCCCCTTCGCCGCGGCGCACAGCTTTTCTCAGACCGGCCCATTCCGGCCGGCGAACCTGCACCCCACTCTCGCCAACGTGGTTTTCGTGGGCTCCGGCACCCAGCCGGGAGTGGGTGTGCCGATGGTATTGATCTCCGGCAAGCTCGCTGCTGGCCGGATAACTGGAGGTATGTGATGCCGTCTCGTGAAGGGCTTCCGGTCGAGTTGGTCGACGAAGCGGGCCGGGCTATCGGCCAGTGCCGGGTCGACGAGGCCCACCAGCCGCCCGGCCGGCTGCACCGGGCCTTCTCTGTCCTGCTCCGCGAGCCCGAGCCGCCAGCCGGCGCGGGTCGTCTCCTGCTGCAGCAGCGGGCCAGCGTAAAGACCCGCTTCTCGCTGCGCTGGGCCAACTCCTGCTGCGGGCACCCGGCCCCGGGGCAGTCGGTGGAGGCCGCAGCGCACGACCGCCTCCGTGCCGAACTCGGCATCGGCCCGCTCCCGCTCACCGAGATCGGGACGTTCATCTACCGCGCCGAGGATCCGGCGACCGGCCGGCTGGAGTACGAGTACGACCATGTGCTCCTCGGCGAACTCGCCTCCGACCATCCGTTGCAGCCGAATCCGGACGAGGTGGCGCAGCTGCGCTGGGTCGATGCGGCGCAGCTGCAGTCCGAGTTGCGCACCAACCCCGATGAGTACACCCCCTGGTTGGCGGGAGTGATCGAAACCTTTATCGGATGGGCCGAGGGTCGTTCGACCGCTCGGGGGGTTCCGTCCGGTTCGTCACCCAACTAGCAGAAACCATGCCCCCGGTCCGGTGAGGCCGGGAAATAGGCTGAATGGCGGAGGTGGGCTTCATTGCCCACCTCCGTTAGCGTGTTGCCATCACTGAGCGCACGTCGGGACGGGGAGGTACGCCCCACGGCGGCGCTCTCAGCCCCGGACCCCCCACGGGAGCACGCGATGCCGAGACGCGCTGCGCTTGCCGCCATGGCAACGGGCCTCGCCGTTCTGGTGCTGCTTGCCGGCACTCGTTGGACGATTGGGCGCAGCGCCCCGGCCGCGTACTGGCGGGAGCCGGTCATGGCCGCCCCGCTGCCGGTGCCGCCGACCCTGCCGGTGGCCGCGACACCGTCCGGGACGGCTTCCGCCACCGCACCCCCGCCATCCGCCCCACCGTCGCGGACGGAGCCCCCGGCGAGCCCGTCCGCGACGAAGAAGCCACCTGCTTCTGCCGCGCCGCTCGACCTGAAGCGGAAGACCGGCACCGAGGCGGTGGCCCTCACCTTCGATGACGGGCCGCACCCGGCGTGGACGCCCCGGATCCTCGACGAACTGCGGGCGGCCAAGGTGTCCGCCACCTTCTGCGTGGTGGGTATCCAGGCGGAACGGCACCCCGACCTGATCGCCCGGATCGTGCGCGAGGGGCACACCCTCTGCAACCACACCTGGCGCCACGAGTTCGATCTCGGCACCCTGCCGAAGTCGAAGATTCGGGCCAACCTGGAGCGCACTAACCAGGCGATCCTGCGGGCCGCCCCCGATGCCCGGATCAAGTACTTCCGGCATCCGGGCGGGATGTGGACGCCGGAGGCCATCGCGGTGGCCCGGGACCTGGGAATGGTCTCCCTGCACTGGGATGTTGACCCACGCGACTGGGAGCAACCCGGTGCCGAGGCAATCCGTAACCGGGTCCTCAAGCAGGTCCGGCCCGGCTCGATCGTGCTGCTGCATGACGGCGGCGGGGATCGCAGCGGAACCCTACGGGCCTGCAAGGCTCTGCTGCCAGAACTGAAGAGCAGATTCCGCCTCGTGGCGCTGAAATGATCTTCGGGGACGGGGGCTGGGGTAGACTGGCTCTGTTGGCTGACCCCAGAGTTGGCCACTGGTCCACCCATCACGTATGCTTGCCTAGCCTCCGGCGGGGCCGGATGGGAGTAACGGTCGCTTGAGTTGCATGTGCAATGATGGCGGGGCCGCCCTCATCGTCTAGCGGCCTAGGACGCCGCCCTTTCAAGGCGGTAGCACGGGTTCGAATCCCGTTGGGGGCACGACCGGCATAGCCGGAGCTAGGTCCTGTGGAGCAGTCGGAGTGCTCGCCGCCCTGTCAAGGCGGAGGTCGCGGGTTCAAGTCCCGTCAGGACCGCCAGCGCCGAGCGCCGTGCGATCAGCGCGGCGCTTTGCGTTACCGGAGCATCTTCTCCGCTCAGCGCCCGATCCGCTGACGGGGTAGCATGAGCCGAGACCCGGCCAGGTAGCTCAGTTGGCACGAGCGTCCGACTGAAAATCGGAAGGTCGGCGGTTCGACCCCGCCCCTGGCCACCAAAGCCCTTCGCCGGGCTTGAGCAGCGCCGATCAGCCTCACCGCGGTCGGCGTTTTGCTTTGGGACACACCAGGCTCGCACCGACGCCGCAGCGGAAAGATGCTCTCCGGCGAACAGCACCATCAGCTGAACGTTTTGGTGTAGCGCAACTCACTGCCGGCCGCTAGCATCGGCGGCCATGTCTATTCTCGACAAGATCAGCGACTGGCGGGCAAAGGTTTTCATCTGGATCGGTCTGCCCGTCATTGCCGCCGCCGGGTTCATGTTCGGCGCCTTCGATCTGGTGCCGGCTTGGCAGGCCAAGGCCGGAAACGGCACATCGGGCACGTTCACCGCGGTCCACGAAGAGTGCTCGCGACGCAGCTGCAACTGGTACGGCGACTTCGCTGCCGCCGAGGGCGGTGGCCGGGTGAATGTGATCCTCTACGACGAACCCAGCGGGCTCCGCGCCGGCGATACGGTGCCGGCGCGTGACACGGGTGCCCGCAAGGGTGTCTTCTCGACCGAGGGTGGGTTCACCTGGCTGCTGGTCACCGGCTTCGTCGTGGCGGGGGCGATCGCGGCAGCAGTCTGGGTCACCATCGTGGTCCGCTGGGTCAGCCGGCGCCGCGCCACCGCCACCACTGCAAGCCCCTGACCCGGAAGGCTCCAGCCGGTCTTGCACTCGTGGTGCCGGGATCAACCGCAAATGCTGCATTTGCCAGCTACCACGACCTGCAAGATCGGCTACAGGGGTGGGCATGGTTCATCAATCTGTAACCTCGCAGGCTGGCAGAAGACGGTAGGGTCCCGGCGTATGGGGCAGGCAGACACGAATCCCGATCACATTCATCAGGATGTCGACACCTACTCCCTACGCACGACCCTCTACGTCCCCGCAACCCCCGAGCGTGCCTTCGCCGCCTTCACCGGCAATCTGGCGGAGTGGTGGGTGACGGAATACACCTGGTCGGGGCCGGAGGCGCTGGCCGAGATCGGCATCGAGCCGCACGAGGGCGGCATGGCCTACGAGATCGGCCCGCACGGCTTCCGCGCCGACTGGGGACGGGTCGTCACCTGGCAGCCTCCCCGACGACTGATCTTCACCTGGCAGATCGGCCCGGATCGGGTTCCGGTGCCGGACCCGGCGCAGGCCAGCGAGGTTGAGGTGCGATTCCTCCCGGAGTTCGGCCAGACCCGGGTGGAGGTCCTGCACAAGCGTTTTGACCGGCACGGTGAGGCCGCCACCGGCTACCGTCGCGCCCTGACGGCCGGCTGGCGGGAACTGCTGGCCCGCTACGCGCAGACGGTGAAGAACCGTAAGCCCTAGCGGACACGGGCAACAGACCTCGACGCCCCCGCCGGCCCGGCCGCTACCCGGCTCGGCGGCGCAGGGTCGCAATCGTCGAGCCGGCCAGCATCAGCAGGCAGTCAGGCAGTTGCCCGTCCGCCAGCGCCGCACCAACGAGAGCCTCCCCGGTGCAGGCGTCAGAGTTGACGTACGCACTGACGAAGCGGGCCACCCAGCGGGCGTCGTAGTCCGCCTGGTCGATGCCGGGAAAATCCAGGGTCCAACTGCCGCTCGGAACGCCCTCGCCCACCATCGTCGCCGCCAGACACCACGCCACGTTGTAGGCGCCCGTCACGCCCGATCGGTCGACAACGGCGTCGAAGGCGTCGACCACCGCGTCGCTGTCGCCGTCCAAAGCGCGTTCCAGCACCGCGGCGGCGTCATCGAACGCCTCCTGCGGGACTTCGCTCACGTGTCGAACAGTAGGCGGCCGGGTCAACCGGTGACGGGGCCGGCGGCACGGAGGAAGCAGGTGAGGCGCGCCGTGCAGACCCGGTCGCCGGCCTCATCCGTGATGACGATCTCATAGGTCGCCGTGCTCCGGCCCCGATGCACCGGGGTGGCCACCCCGGTCACCGAGCCGCTCCGGACGGCTCTGTGATGGGTGGCGTTGATGTCGACCCCCACGGCGAGCGGACGGCCGACCGTCATCCCGTGCAGGGCGGAGCCGATCGACCCGAGCGTTTCGGCGAGCACGCACGAGGCCCCGCCGTGCAGCAGCCCGTACGGCTGGGTGTTCCCCTCGACCGGCATCGCCCCGACCACCCGGTCAGCCGACGCTTCGGTGAGGGTGATCCCCATCCGCTCGGCGAGGGCGCCCGGCCCACTGAAAACGTCACCGAAAACATCACCCGCTGTTGTCACGGATCATCACCCTACCGGCACGAATACTGAACAACTCCGACGCAATGGCGCTGATCGACGGTGGGCGCGCTAATGTGCCAGCGGACTGTCGGAAGAGGGATGACAACATGCTCAAGTCACGCGCCAGGCGTGTCGCCGCACTGACCGTCGGCGCCGCGTTCCTGCTGGCCGCTGCCGGGTGCGGCACGGAGAAGTCCGACGAGCCCACAGGGACCCAGAAGGTCCGGCTCTACGGCACGGACGGCAACATGCTCAGCACGTTCCATGAGGAATTCCAGGACCAGGTAAACCTCCTGGAGGGCATGAAAGGCAGCGCCCCGGCCACCCCGCTGACCGACGACTTCAAGAACCGGCTGCGTTCGGTGGATCCGAACATCGACGGCTACACCTACGCCGCCGAGACCTATGACGCGGTCGTCATCACCGCCCTGGCGGCCGAACTGGCGCGCTCACCCGAACCGGCCCGCATCGCCGCACAGATCAACGGCGTCACCGTGGGGGGGCAGAGCTGCACCACCGCCGCGAACTGCCTGGCTCTGGCCCGCAAGGGCACTGATATCCGATACCGGGGTCCGTCGCTGCGCGGTGGCGGGTTCACCGATGCGGGCGAGCCGGCCACCGCCAGCTACGCCACCCTGCACTTCGACCGGTCCGGCAAACTCAATGATGCGAAGACCGAGTATCTCGGTGCCGGCGACGATTCGACCGTCACCGACAAGCGGCCGCCGAGCCCCGGAACGGGCAGCCCGGGCCATAACGCCCAACTGAAGCTCGGCGAGTTGCTGCCGAAGACCGGTGAACTGGCGCTGGCCTATCCGCCGATGGCTACCGGCGCTGCCCTGGCCCTCAAGGAGATCAACGACGCGGGTGGGGTGTTCGGCAAGCCGGTGGTGTGGGTGGAGGGCGACGACGGCACCAACCCCGAGGTGGCGAAGGCGACCGTCCGCAGACACGTGGAGGCCGGTGTGCAGGTCATCATCGGCGCGGGTGCATCGGGGATCTCCCGGGCCGTGCTGCCGGACGTCGTCGAGGCCGGTGTCATTCTCTTCTCCTCGTCCAATACCGATGCCGGTCTGAGCACGGTCGAGGACAATGGGCTCTACTTCCGTACCGCACCCCCGGACAATCTGCAGGGCCGGGCACTGGCCGACATGATTCTCCGGGACGGGCCGCAGGAGATCGCCATTGTGGCCCGGAACGACTCGTACGGCGTCGGCCTGCAGGAAAACGTCCACGGCGAACTGGAGCGGGCCGGGGTCAGTGCGGACCGGATCAAGCTGATGACCTACGAGCCGCCGGCTGACGCCGACGCTCCCCCGGTGGATTTCTCCGCCGGGGCGGAGGAGATCAAACAGTTCGGTGCCGACGCTGTGCTGATCATCGGCTTCGGCGAGTCGGCCGCCGTGATCAAGGCGCTGGCCGCCGCCGGGGTGGAGATCCAGAACTAACAGCCGCTCGTCGATCCCGGCTGGCACGTTTCGGGGATGTTCCGGCACGGGCGTGATCGTACGGTTCTATCCACACCGAACGGGATCACCAGAGGGGCCAGAACCATGAGCGAGTCGGACTTCACCTTTAGCACCGAGGATGTCGACGGCACCGGCGAGGAGGGCTTCGGCCCGGTGTTCGAGGAGGACCACGGGCCGGCGCCCCACGAGCCGTACCAGGAAGCGGCGGGCGACGACGACGCGCAGATGATCGTCCTGCACAACATGGACGGTTCGACCGATGTCTTCATCGACCGGGACGGCGACGGAAGGATCGACGCGATCCTCCACGACACGGACGGCGACGGCATCCCCGAGGCCGCCGCATACGACACCGACGGCGACGGCCGGATCGACACCATCCTGCAGGACTACGACGGGGACGGTGTGGTTGACGAGGCCTTCCTGGACACCAACGCCGACGGCCGGATCGATGTCGTCGAGACCGACCTGGACGGGGACGGCCGGATGGACCAGGTGGTCGCGGACACCAACTTCGACGGGCGCCCCGACACGTGGATACGGGACACGAACTCCGACGGCCAGCCGGACGTTGTGGGGTACGACCTGGACGGGGACGGCCAGGC
The DNA here is from genome assembly GCA_036278255.1 of Micromonospora sp. GTDB lineage: Bacteria > Actinomycetota > Actinomycetes > Mycobacteriales > Micromonosporaceae > DASULK01. Next base: position 9,538 of record DASULK010000048.1, on the reverse strand, counting down.
GGACCGGATCGTCCGGGACACCGACCACGATGGTTTCGCAGACCAGGTCACCTATCTGCGCCCGGACACCAACCCGTTCGCGGCGAAGTGACGGTTGCGGCGGTGAGCCGGCCCGCGGGGTCGGCTCACCTCTTCCGCTTCTCCAGGAAAGCGGTCATCCGCCGGTGCTTCTCCGCATCTTCGAAGAGCACCGCCTGACTGACCAGGTCGAGCTGCGGGTGAGCACCAGGCGGGGCGTCGACGGCGAGCTTGGTCAGCCGCAGGGCGAGGGCTGATCCCTTGGCGATCTCGTCCAGCAGTTCGTGCGCGGCGCCGAGCAGGTCTTCGGGCGCATCGACCACTCGGTTAACCAGTCCGATCCGGAGCGCCTCGGCAGCGTCGACCCGTCGCCCGGTGAAGAGAAGTTCCTTCGCCCGCGCCTCGCCGACCAGCGCGGGCAATCGATGGGTCGCCCCGGCACCGGCGATGATGCCCAACCGCACCTCCGGCTGGCCGAAGAAGGATCGGGAGGTACAGATACGCAGGTCGCAGGCGTAGGAGAGCTCGGCGCCACCGCCGAGCGCCGGCCCATCCACGGCGGCGATGGTGGGCAGGGGCAGGGCCCGGATCCGGGCGAAGAGTGCCGAGTTGATGGCAGCCAGCGCGTCCAGCCGTCCCCGGTCCCGCAGCTGCCCGATATCGGCTCCGGCCGCGAAAACGCCGTCGGTGCCGCCGGTGAACAGCAGGAGCCGGGGTTCGTGCTCCAACCGGCCGCAGACCTCGTGCAGGGCGGCGACCAGGTCCGCGTCGATGGCGTTGCGCTTCTCCGGCCGGTCGAGCGTGACGATCAGGCGGTCGTCCCGCTCCTCGATCCGCAAGCTCATTGCTTGACCCCGCCTTCCCAGCGGTAGAAGCCGTGCCCGGACTTCTTGCCCAGCCGCCCCTCGGCGACCATCTGCTGCAGCAGGGGTGGGGGAGCGAACCGGTCCCCGTACGCCTTCTGCAACGTCGTGGCGATGTCGAGCCGTACATCGAGACCGACCAGATCGGTGAGCTCCAGCGGGCCTACCGGGTGTCGGTAGCCGAGCACCATGGCTTTGTCGATGTCCGCCGGGCTGGCAACCCCGTCGGCCACCATCCGGATCGCCTCCAGCCCGAGGGTGACACCGAGTCGGGAGGTGGCGAAGCCCGGCATGTCCCGTACCACGATGGGATCCTTGCCGAGCCGGTGGGCGAGCATGAGTGCTGCTTCGGTGGTTTCGTCGGCGGTGGCCGGCCCGACCACGATCTCAAGCAGTGCCATCGCCCAGACGGGGTTGAAGAAATGCAGTCCGATGAAGCGCTCGGGTGCGGCCAGGACAGCGGCCAGTTCGGCGATCGGGATGCTGGAGGTGTTGGTGGCCAGCAGCCTGGGCTGCCGTGCCTCCGCCGCCGTCAGCACCTGCTGCTTGAGGTCGCTGCGTTCGGGCACCGCCTCGACCACCACGTCGGGGCGGTCGGCCACCTCGGCCAGGTCGCGTAGGAGCACCACCCGGGGACGGAGCCGGTCAGCTTCCGCCGCGGAAAGCTTGCCGCGCTCGACGGCCCGGTCCCAGAGTCGTTGCAGGGCGTCCTGGGCGGTTCGGGCGCGTTCGGCCTCCACCTCGACCAGTTCGACGGCGTACCCGGCACCGGCGGCCACATATGCGATGCCGAGCCCCATTGTGCCGGCCCCGATGACGACAAACCGATCGCTCATGCCGGGCACTCTATCGCTTCTGTTGATCAAGGAATTCTGGCCGTGGTTCGGTGCGCGGCGGCCGTTTCCGGGATGCGGCGATACAGGGGCGGAGACATGTCAGGAGCGCTCTCCGCAGGCTGCCCGCCGCGTCCTGCGCCCCTGATCGACGGCTTTGTCTTGGGGACGTACGTCAGTCGCCCTGGCGCTGCTGAGGAATCTGCCCTTGCAACAGTGCACGGACCTCCGACTCACGATAACGACGGTGGCCGCCGAGGGTTCGGATTGCGCTGAGCTTGCCCGCCTTTGCCCACCGGGTCACGGTTTTAGGATCCACGCGGAACATCGACGCGACCTCAGCCGGGGTTAGCAGCGGCTCGGGTTCGTGCGTACGCGATGCCATCGGTCACTCCTCCACAGGTGCCTAAGGACATCGGCCGGGGTTCCACCGGCCAATGCGCCTCCCATCGTCCGGCTAGTCCCCGATGTCCGACATGGGCCGAACGGTCGAAGGTATCTGGATGGACGGATGAAGCATGACCGATTTATATCATCTTTTTCGCAAAAAAACGACCTTATTCGGACTATCCATTACCGCCAGTCACTCAATAGGTACTACATCGATACCGGTCATAGCTGCCAATCCAGCAACAATCCGGGCAGGCCCGGATACTAGTTGCACCGCTCCAGCAACTGCACCGCCCGCCACCGTGCGACCAGTTTCTGATACGCGTCCCCCGCGTCCTCGGCATCCCCCCGCGACAGGGCCGCCAGCCCCGCCGCCACCAGCTCGGGCGAGTCGTCCTCGGCCAACACCTCGTCGGGCAGCAGATCGACCAGGCCCCCGTAATCAAGCTCCACCACCGAGCGGGGGTGGAACTCCTCCAACCATCGGGCGCCCTCCTCGACGGCGGCGGTGATCGGCGCATCCCCCACCGTCTTACGCAGCACCGATAGCGCCCGCGACGCCCGGCGGCGTGCCTGCGAGATGTCGGTGCGGTAGCGCAGCCAACGCCGCCCCGGGTCGAGCGTCAGCTCCCGCTCCTCGGGACTGATGCAGACGAACCACCGCAGCGGGACCCCCCAATTGGCGATCTGCTCATGCACCCGGGGCATGCCCTGCTCCAACACACGGGCCCCGCTGCGCCAGTCCTCCACCACCGCCTTGGCCTGGCCAGCCAGCAGCGGGGGGACGAAGGCGTCGGCCAGCACCGGTGGCACCCCATCACGCGCATTCAGGGCCGCCTCCGCCACCCGGACCCGCAGATTCCACGGACACACCAGCAACGTGTCCTCCGACTCCAGTACGTACGCCTCATCGGGCAGGTCCGGCAGGCGGGTCCACCCGACTCCCAGCGCCTCGATGACCGCGGTGCGCTGCCGGCTCGGCCCTTCCCGTGGCGCGACGGCCCGGCCTTCCTGGAAATACCTGCGCCAGAACGCCTGGCGGTCCCGATCGAAGGCAGCCAGCGGCTCGTACACCCGGAGGTATGACGCGAAGAACGACGGCACGCCACGATCTTTCCACGAACCGCAGGCCCGTTGCCGCCAGCGGCAGCGGCACATCGAATGAAACGACTACTTTCCCTTCGACGATCGCCATTAGGCTCAGCACCATCGGCGCACCCCGCCGTGTTTCCACTGGTCGCACCCCACAAGGGCGCACACCGAAACAGGAGCAGCCATGGGCGTTTTCCCCACCCCCGACAGCCCGGATTCCGGGCACGAGCAGGTCGTCTACTGCCACGACAAACAGACCGGGCTCAAGGCGATCATCGGCATCTACTCCACTGCCCTCGGCCCCGCACTGGGCGGCACCCGCTTCTACCCGTACGCCACCGAGGACGACGCCCTGCACGACGTGCTCGACCTGTCGCGCGGCATGGCGTACAAGAACGCCCTGGCCGGCCTCGACCTCGGCGGCGGTAAGGCAGTCATCTGGGGCGACCCGGACCAGATCAAGAACGAGGCCCTGCTCCGGGCGTACGGTCGTTTCGTCGAGAGCCTCCGCGGCCGCTATTACACCGCCTGCGATGTCGGCACCTATGTGGCCGATATGGACATCGTCGCTCGGGAGACCCGTTACGTCGTCGGGCGCAGCGTGGAGCACGGCGGTGCGGGCGACTCGTCGATCCTGACCGCGTGGGGGGTCTTCCAGGGCATGCGGGCCGCGGCCGAGCACGCGTGGGGCACTACCACGCTGGCGGGGCGCCGGGTCGGGGTCGCTGGCCTGGGCAAGGTCGGACGGCACCTCATCGGCCACCTGCTCGACGACGGCGCCCACATCGTGGCCGCCGACGTCAACGAGAAGGCGCTGGTGTGGGCGCGCCAGACCCACCCGGAGGTCGACCTGGTGTTGGACCCGGCGGCGCTGGTCTCATCCGACCTCGACGTGTACGCCCCCTGCGCGCTGGGTGGGGCACTCAACGACGAGGCCGTTCCGGCGCTGCGGGCCAAGGTGGTCGTCGGCTCCGCCAACAACCAGTTGGCCCACCCCGGCATCGAGAAGCTCCTGGCTGAGCGCGGGGTGCTCTATGCGCCGGACTACGTCGTCAATTCCGGCGGCGTGATCCAGGTGGCCGACGAGGTCGAGGGCTTCAACTTCGAACGGGCCAAGCTGCGGGCGACCCAGATCTTCGACACCACCCGCGAGATCCTCCGACTGGCCGAGGAGGAGGGTGTGCCACCGGCGCAGGCCGCCGACCGGCTCGCCGAGCGTCGGATGGCCGAGGTGGGGCGTCTGCGCACCATCTACCTGGGCTGACCGGTGACGGTAGGGCCGGCCGGACCTGCACCGCACCATCCACCGGCCCTGCCGTCTCCCCGTCCGCTCCCCCAGGGTGGCGCCGATCGACGAAGATGGTGGGGGATGAAGGGTTGGACGAGCCTCCCGACAGCTCCTCCTGAAGGACGAAAAATCCCTGATCGCCCGCCCAGCGAGGCTTCGGACGTCACGACCGATCCGCAAAGCCGGTCCTTACCGGCTACAATAACTGCAGGCTCGCGCCGGCAAGCGAAGACGCGAACCGGCACACCGGTAACCCGAGGTGTCGAACCACGGCATCCCGATGTACGGTAAGAGCCACGAGAGATGCTTACAGTCATCGGGGCCCGCCTTCGGGCTGCCCCGCATTCTGCGCGAGGGGGTCGAGCCATGGGGCGCGGCCGTGCTAAGGCCAAGCAGACGAAGGTCGCCCGGGAGTTGAAATACCACTCCCCGAACACCGACCTCGCCGCCTTGCAGCGAGAGCTTAGCGGCAAGTCGAAGCGCGATCGCAAAGACGAGTACGACGAGTACCTCGACGACGATGACGACGCCGACGACGACGACTGGGTCACGTCAACCCGCTGACCAGCGTTCAACCTGAGCACGCGGTAGTACGCGTGTTCCGTGTGCATGAGCCGTCCCGGTCATCTGCCGCACCTTGTGGCGGACACCGGTCGGCCACCGCACATGGTCGCCTGGTCCGCCCGTAACGAATCGGAAAACGCCGAAGGCCGCCCTGCCGGGATGAACCGGCGCGGGCGGCCTTCGGCGCAATCGACCTGGCTCGGTGGAGCCGGACCACTCAGCGGGGCCGGTTGTTCCAGTTGTAGAAGGTCGGGATGTTCTCGAAGTGGTTCCAGGCACAGACCGCGCTGGTGCCCTCCGCCTCCGCACGTCGGTGACGGGCGCGTTCCGCCTCCTGGAGCAGCGTGGTGAGCCCTGCCCGGGCCGCGTACACCCGCTCCGTGATCGCCTCTGCGTTCTCCCTCCGGACCGGGTCAGGCAGCCGTCGACTCGTGGTTTCCGGCATGATCCAGCACTCCTTCCAGTAGGCGCATCTTGCTGTTGCGGCAATGGTTCGTCTCGGTACCGTCGAAACGCCCCTGCTCGAAGTAACGGTTCGCGGCGTGCGCACCGCCACAGAACTCGAAGTAAGGGCAGAGCGTCCGACACGCCTCCACCCCGGAGAGGAACTCGGCGATCCACGGGGTGTCCCCCGCCGCCGCAAGGATCTCCGGCAGAGGTGCCTGCAGGATGTTGCCGCTGCTGAAGTCGCCGTACCGCGGGTCCGAGAAGCCGGCCAGCTCTGGTGAAAGCAGCACCACCGAACCGTCGTAGCCGATCGTGGGGATCGGATCCAGCTGGCGCGGCAGCAGATCGTCCGCGGTACCGTCCAGCACCGCCGCCACGTAACGCAACGACCATTCGATCTCGCGCAGGTGGATCCGCGGATCGCGTCGCCACGCCGCCAGCAGCTCCGCCCAGAACCCGGTGACCGCCTCCGCCGGATGATCGTTCCCCCGAGTGTTGATCCCCTCCATCTCCTCGATGTTGATGCCGAGCACATCGCAGCCGAGGTCGAGGAAGTACCCGTACAACTCGGCAGCGAGCTCCGGTGTCGGCCGCGAAACCACGCAGAGCGCGGAGAAGCTGATGCCGTTGCGGCGCAGCGCGTCGACCCCGCGCAGGATGCGGTCGTACGCCGGCCGGCCGGCCCGGCTCACCCGGTCGGTGTTGTACGCCCGGGGCCCGTCGACGCTGACACTCACCCGCACCTCGTGCTCGGCGAAGAAGTCGCACCAGGCGTCGTCGATCAGCGTCGCGTTGGTCTGTACGTGATGCTCGACCGCCGGGTCGAAGGGGGCCATCAGCGCGGCCAGGTACTCGCGGCCCGCCGCGAGCGGCTCACCGCCGTGCCACACCACTGAGAACCGGCTGGCACGAGCCCAATCGTTGACCACCTCGGCCACCGCAGCCGCCACCGGCACCGGCATCTTCCGGTCCGCCGCCCGCATCGGGAGATAGCAGTAAGCGCAATCAAGGTTGCAGAGAGTGGTCGGCTGCAGGACGACGTAGGACGGGGCCGTGGCGATGCCACGCATCCCAGAAGGCTCCTGTCGGCGTACGACCACCCAACCTCCTTGTCGCGCCACCTCCCCGCGGGGCCTCCCGGGAGCCTGCCGACTCCCGAGCCGCGCGAGGCCCTTCAGGCTAGGCGGCGCTGACCACTCGGGTGAAGCCCCGATCGGATATTCGTAGGGTTACCGGAGCGTCAGCCGAGCGGATGCTGGCCGATCATCTGCACCATGCCGGAGCCCTCGATAACCTCCCCGGCCTGCCAGGCCTCGACGCCGCGGCCGGTCAGGAAAGCCAGGGCCCGGTCCGCGTCCTCGGCCGACACGATCGCGAACATCCCGACGCCCATGTTGAAGGTTGACTCCATCTCCGCATCCTCGATCCGCCCCTTGGCCTGGATCAGGTCGAAGATCGGCTGCGGCTTCCAGGCCGACCGGTTGACCACGGCGTCGGCGTGCTCGGGCAGGATCCGCACCAGGTTGCCCGGAATGCCGCCGCCGGTGACGTGGGCGAGGGCCCGCACCTCACATTCGGAGATCAGCTTCAGGCAGTCCTGGGCATAGATCTTGGTGGGGGTCAGCAGTTCCTCGCCCAGGGTACGTTGGTTGCCGAATTCCTCGATCACCGTCTCCAACCGCATCCGACCAGCACCGAGCAGCACGTGCCGGACCAGGGAGTAGCCATTGGAGTGCAGACCGGAGGAGGCCATGGCGATGACAACGTCGCCGACCTCGACCCGCTCGCGGCTGAGGATCTCGTGCTCATCCACGACCCCGACCCCGGTCGCGGAGATGTCGTACTCGTCCGGGCGCATGACACCCGGGTGCTCGGCTGTCTCACCGCCGAGCAGGGCGCAGCCGGCGTACCGGCAGCCGTCCGCGATGCCGGCACCGATATCGGCCACCTTGTCCGGCATGACCTCGCCGCAGGCGATGTAGTCGAGCAGGAAGAGCGGCTCGGCGCCACAGGTCACCAGGTCGTCGGCGACCATCGCGACCAGGTCGATGCCGACCGTATCGTGGATGTTCATCTGCTGGGCGATGACCAGCTTGGTGCCGACCCCGTCGGTCGCCGAGGCGAGGACCGGGCTGCGGTACTTGCTGGCATCGAGGCGGAAGAGGCCGGCGAATCCGCCGAGGTCACCCATCACCTCGGGGCGCAGGGTCCGCTGCACCTTCGGCTTGAGCAGCTCGACCGCGCGTTCCCCCGCATCGATCGAGACTCCGGCGTCCGCGTAGGTCGCGGAACGCTGACGTCCGGAACGGCTGGTCGCGGCGGTCCACCCCTGGCGGACCACCTTTCCCGAGCCGGAGCCGCTGGCCGGTTCAGTTCCTGCGCCGCTGCGCTCAGACACGTGCGTCACGCTTCTCCCCTTTGGCTTTTCTGGCGGCGGGCCGCATCGGGTGGACTGTCGAGATCCCCTCGACTTCTCATGTTGATCGACCGGGCGATATAGACGGGCTCCGGTCGTGCTGGGCCGGGTCCGGCTGGGTAGTACGGCGGATCACGCGGCGATCGACACCGTCGAACACGTGCTTGCCGATCAGGTTGTCCGCCGGAGGGTTGATCGGATATTCACCATCGAAGCAGGCCCGGCACAACCGCGTCTTCGGCTGCTCCGTCGCAGCGATGAGCCCGGCCAACGAGACATACCCCAGCGTATCGGCGCCGATCGACCTCCGCACGCCGTCGAGGTCCAGCCCGTTGGCGAGCAACTCCGCCGGGGTGGCGAAGTCGATGCCGTAGAAGCAGGGCCAGCGTACCGGCGGTGAGGAGATACGGACGTGCACCTCGATCGCGCCAGCCTCCCGCAGCATCCGGACGATCGCCCGCTGGGTGTTGCCCCGCACGATCGAGTCGTCGACCACCACCACCCGCTTGCCGCGGACGTTCTCCCGCAGCGGGTTGAGCTTGAGCCGGATGCCTAACTGGCGCAGCGTCTGGGAGGGCTGGATGAAGGTACGGCCGACGTACGGGTTCTTCACCAGACCGGAGCCGTAGGTGATGCCGGAGGCTTCGGCGTATCCGATTGCGGCGGGGGTGCCGGATTCGGGGACCGGGATGACCAGGTCGGCGTCGACCGGGTGCTCCTTGGCGAGCTGCCGCCCGACCTGGACCCGGGTGGAATAGACGTTGCGGCCGGCGATGGTGGTGTCCGGCCGGGCGATGTAGACGTACTCGAAGAGGCAGCCTTTCGGCTCCGGCGCGGCGAAGCGGGCCGACCGGAGGCCGTGCTCGTCGATGGTGAGCAGCTCCCCGGGCTCAACCTCCCGGACCACGCTGGCGCCGACGATATCCAGCGCCGCCGTCTCGCTCGCCACCACCCAGCCCCGCTCCAGACGCCCGAGCACGAGCGGACGTACCCCGTACGGGTCGCGGGCGGCGTAGAGGGTGTGCTCGTCCATGAAGACGAAGCTGAAGGCGCCCCGCAGCATCGGCAGCACCTCCAGCGCGGCCGCCTCGACCGACAGGTCGGGGCGGCTGGCCAGCAGGGACGCCGCCAGGGCCGTGTCGGAGGCGGACCCGTCGGGGCTCATCCCGCGCTCCGCGGCTTCCCGGATCAGCTCGGTGGTGTTGACGAGGTTGCCGTTGTGCGCCATCGCAATGGTGGTGCCGGCGGCGTTGGCCTGGATCGTCGGCTGGGCGTTCTCCCAGGTGGCGTTCCCGTTCGCCGAGTAGCGGGTGTGGCCGATGGCGAGGTGTCCGCGGAGGCTGGCCAGGGTGGGTTCGTCGAAGACCTGGGCCACCAGGCCGAGGTCTTTGTAGACCACCACCCCGGAGCCGTCGCTGACGGCGATGCCGGCCGCCTCCTGCCCGCGGTGTTGCAGCGCATAGAGGCCAAAGTAGGTGAGCTTCGCCACGTCTTCGCCGGGCGCCCAGACGCCGAACACGCCGCAGGCGTCCTGTGGGCCGGGCCGCTGGGGGTCGAGGTCTTGGCTCAACCGGCCGTCACCTCGGCGCACTGCCGCTCCCTCATGCTGATGATTTGGAAAACGCTG
>DASULK010000047.1:0-10485 GCA_036278255.1 Micromonospora sp. | reverse complement strand
CCAGCTCTGCATCTTCCGGCTCTCCTCGCCCACCGAGCACCCGTACGGTTCAGCCATCTACGGGTCGCGCTACCAGGGGCAGCGCGGTCCCACCCCGAGCCGCGCCTGGCAGAACTGGCACACCTGGCCGACCCGCTAGCGCTTCCGTCGACAAGGCAAGGCGCCCTCCCGATCCGCTGAGATCGGGAGGGCGCCTGCTGGCCTCTGCACTCCTGCGGCAGGGGGGGGGAACCGCAGGGCATGCACCGGCCACCGGGGGGGAGGGGAAAAACTAACGGGGCCGACCGAAGCTGTGGATCTGCCCGTCGTCCAGCCGCTTCATCCGGACCGGCACGCCCGTCGTGGAAGCATGCACGATCCACCCGTCACCGACATACATACCGACATGGGACAGGTCTCGGTAGTAGAAGACCAGGTCCCCGGGGCGGAGTTCCGATCGACTGACGTAGGCGGTCACCGCCCGCTGCCGGGCCGCATTGTGGGGCAGGGAGACACCGACCTGCGCCCACGCCCGCAACATCAGGCCGGAGCAGTCGTACGAGCCGGGACCGGTGGATCCCCAGACGTACGGCTTTCCGATCTGGGCACAGGCGAACGTGACCACCTTCCCTGCGGCACCGCCGGGATAGGTCGTCGGGCAGGGCACCGGCCGCAGGCTCCCCAGGCCGCCGGTGGTGCCGTACACCCGGACCCGCAGCTTCTGCAGCCGGTCGATTTCGGTGTCGATCTGCTTCTTCTTGGCCGCCAGTTCCTTCTCGGTCCGGGTCAGCTCGGCGACCAGGGCATCCAGCGGCTCCTTCTCCGCCTGGTATTTCTCCTTGAGCTTGTTGACCGCCTGGATGTCCTGCTGCTGCCGGCGGGCGAACTGGTCGAGCACCTCGAGCCGGTCGATCAACGCGGCGGGTGAGCCGGTGGTCAGGATCGCGTTGAGTGCGGAGGCGCGATCTCCCTTGTAGGCGCTGGCCGCCAGTTCGCCGACCTTGGCCATGGCAAGATCGACCTGCAACTGCAGCGGCGTGATCTTCTTGCTAAGGGCCGTCGCCTGCTTCTTCTTCTTCGCGAGATCTTCCCGGGTGGCGTTGTGCTTCTCGATAACGGGTTCGAGTTTGCGCCACTCCTCATCGATCTGCGCTTCGATCTGGGAAACCGTCGGCTCCGCCTGGGCCGGCGCCCCTCCGAGCAGCGTCGCCACGAGGCTGACAACCACAACGAGGGCGGGGGCAAGAAACCGACGCGTCTGCGGGACTCCGGGTTCCCGCCCGGTCAACTCTGACCGGACGGACCGTCGCCGCGGGGCTTGAGGTGCCACCGAGGTCCGGACTCCTTCTCCTCATGGCCGCCTGCCGGGTTAGCTGACGGGTTCGGGCGGAAGAGTGAGCCCTACCGCGCGCGGGTCGCGGATTCACCCCGATGGTGTGCGGTTCCCCGGCTCGTAATGCCACGATTCGGCGGGACGAGCCGATGCACCCGGCTGGGCGCCTGCTTTCGGCTCGACGGCCCCCAACATTAGAGAGCCGGTTATCGGTACGCAACCCCGCCAGTTGTCCACTTCGATGCGTATAGCAGGGGGTGGCGGAGGGTGTGCAATTCCGAAGGTTTCTTTCAGATTCTGCAGGTTATCCGAAGCCTATTGACGGCAGCCGTTATCGGCGGCAAGGGTGGCAGAAAGAGCGACTTCCATCGAATTGGAGGGTCGATGACGCCACGAAGAGCTCCGACAGGCGGCCGTATCCTGCTCAGCGCCGCCCTGGTCGGCGCCGGGTCACTGGTCACGCTCGGATCCGCGCCCGCCGCTCACGCAGCACCCGACGCCCGGCAGGAGGTGTACGCGGCCGCGGCCGCCGAATTCGGCGTACCGGAGAGCATCCTGCTCGGTGTCTCCTATCTGGAGTCCCGGTGGGACGTCAACGCCGGCGCCCCCAGCACCAGCGGCGGCTACGGTCCGATGCACCTCACCGACGCTGAGTACGTCACCAGCCTGCCGCGCTTCGGCCACCATGGCGGTGCCGAGGACCCGCGCGGCGACGAGTCCCGCCCCCTGCAGCCGGCCGAAGACGGCACACCCGCCCCACCAGCCGAATCGGCGCTGCAGACCCTCGACACCGCCGCCGCGCTGACCGATGCCAGCGAGGAAGCGCTCCGCACCGACCCGGTCGCCAATATCCGGGGCGGGGCAGCGCTGCTGGCGGCGTACCAGCAAGAGTTGGGTGCCCCCACGGGAAGCGAAAGCGACCCGGCGGCCTGGTACGGCGCGGTGGCCCGCTACTCCGGTGCGGAAAGCGCCGACGCAGCAGCGACCTTCGCCAGCGAGGTCTTCGCCACGATCAACGAGGGCGCCAGCCGGGTGAGCGACGACGGCCACCGGGTCACCCTGCCTGCAACGGCCGTCCTGCCGCAGCGGTCCTGGCTCGACAAGCTGGGGCTGGCCCGGAAGGCACGGCCCGACGGGGTGGAGTGCCCGATCGATATCTCCTGCGAGTGGATCCCCGCCCCGTATGAGCAGTACGGCCCGAACCCGGGCGACTACGGCAACCACGATCTGGGCAACCGCCCCGAGCAGCAGAAGATCGAATACATCGTGATCCACGACACCGAGGGGTACTTCTGGCCCAGCGTCGACCTGGTCAAGGTGCCGACCCGCGTGGGCTGGCACTACACGCTCCGCTCTGTTGACGGGCACATCGCGCAGCACATCAAGACCAAGGACGTCGGCTGGCACGCCGGAAACTGGCACGTCAACGCCAAGTCGATCGGCCTGGAGCACGAGGGCTTCGCTGGCCACGGGACCTGGTACACCGAGGCGATGTACCGCACCTCCGCCAAGCTGGTGCGTTACCTGGCCGCGAAGCACAACATCCCCCTGGACCGGCACCACATCATCGGTCACGACAACGTGCCCGGCATCCTTCCCGGCAACGTGGCCGGAATGCACTGGGATCCGGGCCCCTACTGGGACTGGTCGCACTACTTCGACCTGCTCAAGGCACCGTTCAAGTCGACCGCGACCCACCACACCGGACTCGTCACCATCGACCCGAACTTCACCACCAACCGGCCCGCCTTCACCGGCTGCTCCCGCCAACCACCCGGCGTGCCGAACCCGCCACCCCCCACCACCGACCCGTGCCCGTCCCGCGGCTCGTCGGCGGTGATCCTGCGCAGCGCGCCGAGCCATGACGCACCACTGGTCAGGGACATCGGGCTCCGACCGAACGGCACACCCAGCACGATGTACATCTCCGACCACGGTGCCCGCGCCTCGGCCGGACAGACCTACGCCATCGCCGGCAAACAGGGCGACTGGACCGCCATTTGGTACCTCGACCAGAAGGCCTGGTTCTACAACCCCGCGTCCGCGCCGACCGCGAAGTGGTCGGCCGGGTTCGCCGTCACCCCGAAGGCCGGTAAGGCGACGATTCCGGTGTACGGGCGGGCCTACCCGGAGGCGGCGGCCTATCCGGCCGGCGTGCCGTACCAGGCGGTGACCCCGCTGCAGTACACGCTCTCGGCCGGGCAACGGTACGCGGTAGGCAACGTGCTCCCCGGTGAGTACTACCGGGCGACGACCTTCGCCGGGACATCGCCGGGCGACTGGACGGTGATCAGCGGCGAGATGAAGTACGTCCAGATCCAGTTCGGCCATCGGATGATGTACGTCAACCTCGACGACGTGGAGATCCGCCCCTCGGCGGTGGGCGCTCCGCGCTGACGGCCGGCAGAGAAACGGGCCCCGTGCCGCCGTGGCGGCACGGGGCCCGTTCGGGTCAGGGGCGGGACAGCAGGGTCAGGCCGGCCGTACGTATCCGGCGACCGACATCCCCGTGGCACTGACCGACACAACCTGCACCGGCTTGCCGGCCCGGGGCGCATGCACCATCAGGCCGTTGCCGAGATACATCCCGACATGGCTCAGATCGGCTTTGAAAAACACCGAATCGCCCGGGCGTCGTTCGCTGGCGCTGATCCGACGTCCCTGGTTCCACTGCGCGCCGGTGTAGTGGGTCAGGGACACCCCGGCCTGGCCCCAGGCGTACTGCAGCAGACCGGAGCAGTCGAACGAGTTGGGCCCGCTGGCGCCCCACACGTACGGCTTGCCGACCTGGGCGCAGGCCACCTGGATGGCGATGCGGGCTTTGTCGCTGAACTGTCCCGTGACGGTCGGGCAGCCCTGAACCTTCACCACCGTCTTCGGCAGCATCTGCTGCAGCCGTTTGATGTCGTTGTCGATGTGCTTCTTCCGTGCGGCGAGCTCCTTTTCCTGCTTCTGCTGCTTGGCGATGAGCTCGTCGAGCTTGGTCTTCTCACCGACGAACTTGTCGCGAGCTTTGGTCACGCTGGCGATCTGTTCCTGCTGCTGCTGTGCCAGTCGATCCAGATAGAACAGCTGCTCGGTCAGGGCGGTGGGCGAGCCACTGGTCAGCAACGCGTTGAGGTTGGAAGTGGGGCCGGTCATGTAGTACCGGGAGGCGATATCGCCCACCTGGGCGATGGCCAAGTCGGCCTGCAGGGCGAGCGGCTGGATTTTCTTCTCCAGTTTGGCCGCTTTCGCCTGGTTGGCCTTCAACTCGCTACGCACCTTGTTGTACTGCTCAATAGTCGGTTCGAGCTGATGCCATTGCTTATCGATCATGGCTTCGATCTCGGCGGGACTGGGGTTGGCCTGAGCTGACACTGCCGGAAGCAGGCCGAGGAGGACCGCCGCGGCGAGCGCAAGGCAGCGGTAGAACCCGCGGCGGCGGAGGGGCGAGCGGGAAACGGGGTCCTTCACGGGGCCCAACCCTAGGCAAGGCGCCGCAGAAGAATCAAGAAGTCGGATCCACCTGCACTCGCTGAGTAATCAAGCCCGTACGCTGTGCTGGCGGAACTGCATGAGTGGACAATTCACCAACGATCGCGGCCAACACGTCATCGAGGGTGACCACCCCGAGCGGCACCCGTCCGTCGCTGACCAGCACCATGTGTCGGCGTTCCCGCCGCATCGCCAACAGTAATTCGGCCAGCGTCCGCTCCGGTGGGACCACCGCCAACGGCCGCAGCACGTGCGCCGGCACGGGCGCCCGCCGGCTCGCCCCCTCGTATTCCAGGACGTCCTTGACGTGGACGAAGCCCAGCACCCGACGGGTCGCACGCTCCACCACCGGGAAACGGGACCGGCCCGTCCGGGTAGCCAGCACCTCCAACGACGCCGCCGACACGTTCTCGGAGACCGTCGTCACCGCCGACCAGGGCCGCAACGCATCCGCCGCGGTCCGTTGATGCAGCGCCAGAGCGCCGGTGATCCGGGCATGCTCCGTCGAACCGAGCAGCCCCTCGGTGCGGGCCTGCGACACCAGCCCGGCCAACTCCTCCGCGGTGAAGACGGTCTTGATCGCCTCTGTGGCTTCGATCCGCCACAGCCGCAGCACCTGCCGGGAAATCCACCCCATCCCCTGCAGCAGCGGCTTGGTGGAGACGCAGAAGGCGAGCATCGCCGGCCCGAGCCAGAGCGCGGAGGCCTCCGGCCCGGCCAACGTGATGTTCTTCGGCACCATCTCCCCGACGACCGTGTGCAGAAAGATCACGATGCCCAGCGCGAGGAGGAAGGCGACCGGATGCACCGCGCCGGCCGGCAGGCCGAGCGCGGCGAAGGGCAGCTGCAGCAGGTGCGCCAGGGCCGGCTCGGCGATCGCGCCCAGACCGAGCGAGCAGATGGTGATGCCGAGCTGCGCCCCGGCGATCATCAGCGGGATCTGGTTCATCGCCGACAACGCCAGCCGGGCCCGCTTGGAGGTGGCCGTGAGCGGCTCGATGATCGTCCGACGGGAGGCGATCAGAGCGAACTCGCTGCCCACGAAGAAGGCGTTGCCCAGCAGCAGCACGGCGGTGACCAGCAGCTTAAGCATCCGGGCCGTCCGTCTCCGGTCGAACCACCCGCACCTGCTCGATACGTCGCCGCTCGACCTCGACCACCGTGAACTCCCAGCCCTGCTCCTGGAGCGTCTCGCCGGCGACCGGGATGTGTCCCAGGCGGGCCATCAGGAAGCCGGCCAACGTCTCGTACGGCCCCTCGGGTAGGCGGAATCCGGTCTGCTCAGCCAGTTCGTCCGCCCGCAGCACACCGTCGACCAGAAAGGCCCGTTCACCCCCCGGGGCGGTCAACGCCACCGAGTCGTGTTCGTCGACAACGCGCGGGTCGAACTCGTCGGCGATCTCCCCGACGAGTTCCTCGACCAGATCCTCGACTGTGACGACCCCGTCGGTCCCGCCGTACTCGTCGACGACGATCGCCAGGTCGGCGTCGGCGGCACGCAACGCCGCGAGGACCCCGTCGAGGCCGAGGCTCTCCGGCACGTAGACCGGCTCACGCGCCACCGCCGCCACCGTCGTTCTCGGCCGCCGCACCGGTGGTATGCCGAGCGCGTCGGGTACCCCGGCGACGCCGGTGACCACATCGAGGGTGTCCTCGTAGACGGGAAAACGGGTACGGCCGGTGCGCCGCGCGGTCGCCAGCAGTTCGGCGACGCTGGCGCTGGCTGGCAGCGCGACCACGTCGACCCGCGGGGTCATCGCCTCCGCGGCTCGCTTGGCGCCGAACCGGAGGGTCCGTTGCAGGAGCATCGCGATGTCCGGGGGGAGCGCCCCGGCCCGGGCGGAGATCGCGGCGAGCAGCGCCAACTCCTCCGGTGATCGGGCGCTGGCCAACTCTTCCTGCGGCTCCACGCCGAGCCGTCGCACCAGCCAGTTGGCCGAATTGTTAAGGGTTCGGATCAGCCAGCCGAAGACACTGGAGAAGCCGCGCAGCGGGGCGGCCGTGGCCAGCGCCACCCTCATCGGTCGGGCCAGCGCCGCATTTTTTGGCACGAGTTCGCCGAAGAGCATCGACAGCAGGGTCGCCAGGGCCAGGGCGAGCAGGGGCGTCACCACCCCGGTCCGGTCACCGGCGATCGGCCGGATCGCCGGGTCGAAGAGGCGGGAAAGGGCGGGTTCGGCGAGGTATCCGGTGAGCAGGGCGGTGATGGTGATGCCCAGTTGGGCACCGGAGAGTTGGAAGGAGAGTTCCCGTAGTGCACGGCGGACCGTGCGGGCACGCCGGTCCCCACCTGCCACCCGCTGATCGATCTCGGACCGATCGACGGTGACGAGAGCGAATTCGGCGGCGACGAAGAATGCGTTTCCCCCGGTCAGCAGCAGAAACCCAACCAGGGGAAGCAGCGTGGTCAACACCAGACCGTCGATGGCCAGTTCACCTCAGGCCCGATTCTTCCACGAGCGAAAAGATCGACACACGTATCAGAGCTGATCGGGGCAGGGTGGCGAACGCCGGTGGGTACGCCCTCCGGGGGGCGACCACCGGCGGTCGGACCGATCGCGTGGTCCGGCGACCGGCCGCCGGCTAGCTGGCCGGCGTGGCGGGCTCGGCTTCGACGACGGGTTCCGGCTTGACCGAACGCAGCAGGACGGTGGCGACATCGACCACTTCGACCTGATCGCTGGCGGCACCGGCCGATTTCTTGCCGGTAACGCCGTCGTCAAGCATGGTGCTGCAGAAGGGGCAGCCCACGGCGATGGTCTGCGCCCCGGTGGCCAGCGCCTCCTCCACACGGTCGACGTTGATCCGCTTACCGATGCGCTCTTCCATCCACATCCGGGCTCCGCCGGCGCCACAGCAGAAGGAGCGCTCGGCGTTGCGGGGCATTTCGACGATGCCGTTGCCTGCGGCTGAGCCGAGCACCTCACGGGGCGGGCTGAAGATCCGGTTGTGCCGCCCCAGGTAGCACGGGTCGTGGTAGGTGATGGAACCGTCGAGGGGCTTGACCGGGGCGAGTTTGCCGGTCTCGACCAGGTGTGCCAGCAGTTGTGTGTGGTGGACGACTTCGAAGTGCCCGCCAAGCTCGCCGTACTCGTTGCCGAGGGTGTTGAAGCAGTGCGGGCAGGTGGCGACGATCTTCCGTTTGGCCGGCTCGCGGTCGCCGAACGCCTCGTTGAGGGTCTCCACGTTCTGCTGGCCGAGCATCTGGAAGAGAAACTCGTTGCCGATACGCCGCGCCGGGTCCCCGGTGCAGGTCTCGCCCTCGCCGAGGATCGCGAAGTTGACGCCGGCCTCGTGCAGCAGGGTCGCCACCGCCTGGGTGGTCTTCTTCGCCCGGTCCTCGAAAGCGCCCGCGCAGCCGACCCAGAAGAGGTATTCGAAGTCTTCGACCTCGCCGACACGAGGGACCTCGAAGTCGAGGCCCTTGGTCCAGTCCTCCCGTGTGTTGGGGGGCGCGCCCCACGGGTTGCCGCGGTTCTCCAGGTTGCGGAGCATGACGCCGGCCTCCGACGGGAAGCTCGACTCGATCAGCACCTGATAGCGGCGCATGTCGACGATGTGGTCGACGTGCTCGATGTCGACGGGGCACTGCTCGACGCAGGCACCGCAGGTGGTGCAGGACCATAGGACGTCGGGATCGATCACGCCCCCGTCCTCCGCACCGCCGATCAGGGGCCGGTCGGCCTCGGCGAGCGCGAGCACGTCCACGTGGGCGAGTTGTTCGGGGGTGGCCTTCTCCTCCCCGGAGAGATCCTTGCCGCCACCGGCGAGCAGATAGGGGGCCTTGGCGTAGGCGTGATCGCGCAGCGACATCACCAGCAGCTTCGGGGAGAGCGGCTTGCCGGTGTTCCAGGCCGGGCACTGCGACTGGCAGCGCCCACACTCGGTGCAGGTGGTGAAGTCGAGCAGCCCCTTCCAGGTGAACTGCTCGACCTGAGCGACGCCGAACTGGTCCTTCTCCGGGTCGGCTTCCTCGAAGTCGATCGGCTTACCGTTGCTGGTCATCGGGCGCAGCCCGCCGAGGCCGGAGGCGGGACTGCCCGGGTCACGCTTGAAGAAGATGTTGAAGAAGGCGGAGAAGCGGTGCCAGGCCACCCCCATCGTCACGTTCAACGCGATGACGATCATCCACGTCATCGAGATCGCGATCTTGATGAGCGCGACGATGCTGACACCGGCCTCGGCCGCGGGGAGCAGCCCGCCGACCGCGTGGCTGACCGGGGTCGCCCAGGCCGGGTAGTCGAAGTGACCGGTGGCCGCCTTGAAGCCACGGATCACGAAGCCGCAGAGGAGGACGGCGAGCACCACGGCTTCCACGAAGTAGCCCTGCCACATCGTGGAGCCGGTGAAGCGTGACCGACGGTTCGGGTCACTGGGGCGGTTGGCCAGCCGAATGCCGATCAGCACCAGGATGCCGACCAGACCGAAGACGCCGATGATCTCGGTGGCCAGACCGTAGGGGGTCCAGCCGCCGAGCAGGGGCAGGCCGCCGGTCGGCGATACGACCTCGAAGTAGGCCTCCAGCACCAGCAGCGAGAGCACCATGAAGGCGATCATCACGAACCAGTGGGCCGCGCCGACGACGCTCCACCGCAGCATCCGGGTGTGCCCGAGCGTCTCGGTGAGCATCACCCTGGTCCGCAGCCCCTTGCCGGCGAAGCGCTCCGGGGCGGGCTGTCCGAGTCGGATGACGGCCACCATCTGCCGGACGGCGCGGACAGCCAGGGTCACCGCTACCGCGGTGATGGCAACGGCGAGGATCGTCGTGACGATCTGGACGTTGCCCATGCCTGGCCTCCCGTCTGCCGCGATCATGCGACTGGTTGAGCGTGGATGCGGCTATATTGCAGCCTACGTGGAATGCTACTTGCCAGTAACGTGAGGTGTATCTCGCAGAACGCCAGCGGCTGAACCATCAGCCTGAAAAGTCAGCACGGGCCTGAAGAACAGGAGGCCGGAGCATCCAGCCTCGTCGTCCCCGAACCGGCGGGTCTCACTGCCAGCGGGCGAGCAGGATCAGCGACGTGATCATCGCCCCGAAGCCGACCGCAATGTTCCAGTAACCCCAGGTTGCGACCGGATACATCGCCTCGGACAGGTAGTAGACGACCAGCCAACCGATACCGAAGACAATCAGGGCCACGGCGGTGGCCGGCAGCCAGATCGGGCTGGGTTTACGGCTCGCAGCAGTTGCCACCGGACGGACATCCGTGGGCGGGGTGTAGATCTTCTTCTTCCGGACCGGCGACTTCGGCACGACGCTCTCCTGAGGGGGCGGATATCCTCTTCCGGCCTGACAACCGGACGCAGGGCGGCGGTGCATGGCCACTAATGTTTCGCCCGCTAGCGTAGTCGGATTAGCCCGTTCAGGCCACGAACGGGTCGGGCCCGGCAAGGTTCCGGCGATACTCGGAGGAGACAGCGATGGAATACACCTCCGGTGGCGCCTCCTGGCGCAAAGCGTTCCGACGAGCGGCGGCTGCACTCCTGCCCCGCCGCGCGCCGCAGCGTCGCTCGGGTTGGGGGATTGGCGTGCCGCTGATCACCCTGGCCGCCGGGCTGCTCTTCACCACCACCGCAACCACCGCGGACGGCACCGCTCTGCGCGAGGACCGCCGGCCCGAACTCACCGAACTGATCGAGGACCGCCGCAAACGCGTCGCCACCCACGAGGAGCACGCCGCCGCCCTACGCGC
>DASULK010000046.1:0-22936 GCA_036278255.1 Micromonospora sp. | reverse complement strand
GCGCGTGCTTGTACCCGGCGGCCGGCTCATCGTGGCCGTCAACCATCCCTGGGTCTACAAGGGGATTAGGCCCGAAGGCGACTACTTCGTGACCGAAGAGTGGTCCGAGGAACACACCTTCAGCGGCCAAGCCGCCGTGCTGACGTACTGGCACCGGCCACTGCACGTAATAACCAGCGAGTTCACCGCAGCCGGCTTCCGGATCGCCGTCGTGAGCGAACCACCTCCCGCGCCCGGTGCCCGCGAGGCGTTCCCCGACCTCGTGACATCCCCCTCGGGATCTTTCCTGTGCTTCCTGTTCTTCGTCCTCGAGGCTGCCTAGTGCGACGGTGCGCAACGACCGGGCGAACGTAGGCGGATACGGCACGAGCTGCCATCCCACCACCCACGAACCGGAACCGTTCGGCAACTCCATCTCGGAGTCGTCTGGCCCCCGCCGGAGGCAAAGCCCTTATCGGCCGGCGCGCCGGCCGATGCCGGCGCTTGCGCCGCCAGCAGGCCGAGCGCGGCCGGCGCGGCCCGCTTGCGGGCCGCCTTCCACCAGCCGCCCGGTTTCAACGCTCGCCCCTCGGAGGATGCATGCCCGCACGGCACGACCCGAAGGCGCGCAGCGCGACCCCTGGCAGCGGGTGGTCGCGATTGGCAGCCTCGTGTCTGTGCTCTTCGTCGGTATCGGCCTGTACGTCACGAACGAGGCCAACCGGGAGCAGCAGCGCCTCACCGAGCAGGGGCAGATCACCGAGCGGTTCACCACAGCGGTCGAGCAGTTGGGCCAGCCCGGCCCGAACAAGATCGATGTGCGCATAGGTGCCATCTACGCGCTGGAACGCATCATGCGGGACTCTGCCGTCGACCATCCCGCCGTCGTCCAGGTGCTTGCCGCCTTCGTTCGGGTCCACGCTCCGGCACCCACTCCGAGCCCTACCTCATCGGAAGACCTGGCAGAGCCCACGCCTCCCCCTCCGCCTCCGGCTGACATCCAGGCTGCTCTGACAGTGCTCAGCCGCCGTAACGCTACTCGGGACCAAGTGGGTGAAGAGGTCAGTCTTGCCCGTACGAACCTGAGAGGTGCGGACTTGCGCCAGGCGCACCTACGCTGGGCGGACTTGTCCGGCGCGGACCTGTCTGGCGCAAACTTGATCGGCGCGGACCTAGGCCGCGCGGACCTTCGCAATGCGGATCTCAGTGGGGCAGATGGCGTGACCGGCGAGAGTTTCCGCTTCGCTTGCGTCGGTTTCGGCACGACGTTGCCGTCTGGGATGGTTGTGGCTGGCCCACCTTCTGGGGAGTCCAAGGCTCGCTGCCGGCCCCAGGGCTGGAAGCTCTTGCCACCCAAATTCTCAGCCAAAAATCGCGTGCAGCTTGGTACAGCGCGCGGGATCATGAGCCGTGCAGAACACTCGAGCAGTGCTAACCATTGCTGACCTTCGCCGGGCGTGTGCGCTGCTGCTGGATGAGGCAGAACGTCAACACGGCGCGGAGTTCGACCTGGCGGATGCCGGCCACGACTACTACTGGAACGTCGGTCTGGCCGCGGCCTTCGCGATGGACCGGCCCCCGTCGCCGTCAGTCTTGGACTGCGGGCAGACCAGTGACGACGCGGCTGAGGTAGCTGCACTTCTGCACGGGGAGAGCCCGATGGTGCTGTGGCACGACCTGGAGCACGCGGCTGGGCTGCTGCGACTCCTGGCTCGTCTAGACCTGCCGGACGTCCCGTAGGTATCAACCGTTACGGAGCGGGTGCGGTCGGCCAGCGCGGCGCGGCGGGCCGGAGGTCCAGAGCGCGACGCCGCAATTGATCGCTTACTCGGCGAGGAGGAGTCGGCGTGACCCCTTGGCTGTACTCACAACCAAGGTCAACAGGTGTTGGTGCTGGTGGAGCCGAGGGGAATCGAACCCCTAACCCCTGCCTTGCAAAGGCAGTGCTCTGCCAATTGAGCTACGGCCCCGCGGGCGGACGGATCCGCCCGAACGAGATGGCAGTCGACGCGCTGGCGGCTACCGCAGATCCGGCACGGCGGTGGTGGCCTCGTGCCAGAGGGCCCGCTCGTCGTTGACGTTCTTTACCTTCTTGGCAACAACCGTCGCCACGCCGACCACGCCGACGATGATCAGGAGCTTCTTCCACATGGGGCCGACCCCTCACGTTCGACTGCTACCGGACCATTATGAGTGGGGCTAGCTGGAATCGAACCAGCGACCTCAGAGTTATCAGCTCTGCGCTCTAACCGACTGAGCTATAGCCCCGTAGACGACGTGCAACGCTACCTTACCGCCGAGCATTTCCCCAACTTGGGGTGGGCCTTGGCCCTGGTGCAGGAGCCCCCGTTGGAGCGGGCGCTGCGGCACGAACAGACCTTAGCGGGTAGAGATCGCCGGGGCCACCGCAATGGGCGGCCCCGGCGATCCCACCGGCTGTCAGTCGCGCTCGGCGAGGGTGATCTCGATGCCCCCGACCAGGTCGGCGCAGACGTTGTAGATGAACGCCCCGAGCGTGGCGAGCGCGGTGAAGAGCACCACGTTCACCAGGCCGACCAGGGCGGATGTCCCGATAACCCCGAACGCCGTGATCCTGAAGCTCCCCGGCTCCTGACCGCCTCCCGCGCTGATCATTTCGGTGAGGCTGCCGTTGATGCTCTCGAACACGCCCATCGCGTCCAGCGCCAGGTAGAGCACCGATGTCGCCACGATCACGACAATGAAGAGCACGAAGGACACGGCGAACGAAAACTTCATGACCGACCAGGGGTCGATCCGTTTGATGTTGAGCCGGGCCCGCCGGGGACCCCGTGACGCCGCCGAGCTGACGGTGCTCCGGGCGGCCCGTACCGCCTCAGCGACGCGCGCTGCTCCGACGGCGGGCGGAACCCGGGGTACGGCCGGCGGTGGCGCGCCGACCTGCCCGGCGCCTCCCGCAACCGCCGCATCACCCGTCGGGGCCGCCGTGTCCGCGGGCGTCGGCGCAGCGGCTGCTGGTGTCGGGGCGGCCGTAGGCGGGGTGGCCACCGCCACGGAGCCTCCCCCGCTGGAAGGCTCCGCCGCACCGCTTCCCTCGTCGGTGCTCGGCTTGTCGGGGGGCGGCGCCATGCCGGGCGCCCGAGTGAACTTCGGCGACGCGGCCTCCGCGGGGACCGTCGCCCGGCCTACAGCCGTACGACCGGTCGCCGGCGGTTCGGCGCCCTCCTCATCCACCGGGTTGGCCGGGGCCTCCGCAGTCCCCGACTTCGCCTGTGTCTCCGTCATTGACTAGTCCCGTTCGTCAGGCTCGTCGGCATTGCGAGCGATGGCCACGATGGTGACACCATCTGGGAGGTCCATCAGCTTGACCCCCATTGTGTTCCGATCACGGGTGCGCCGTACAGGCTTCACCGGAGTCCGGATTACTCCACCATTACTGGTGATGGCAAACAACTCATCTTCCGGGCGGATAACGACAGCACCCACCAGGCCACCGCGACGCTCGGTGATCCTTGCTGTCAGCACACCTTTACCTCCCCGACCCTGCACCGGGTATTCCTCGATGGGAGTGCGTTTTGCGTACCCGCCACCGGTCGCCACGAGAACATCCATGTCCTCCCGGACGACCTCCATGGCGAGCAGTTCATCATCCTCACCGAAACGCATACCGATCACGCCGGAGGTGGCCCGCCCCATCGGACGCAGCGCCTCGTCGGTGGCCTTGAACCGGATCGCCAGGGCGTTCTTCGAGACCAGGAGCAGGTCGTCCTCCGGTCCGGCGAGCGCCGCCCCCACCAGCTCGTCATCACCCCGCAGGTTGATCGCGATGATGCCGCCGGTACGGCTGGAGTCGAAGTCCTCCAGCCGGGTCTTTTTGACCATGCCTTCCTTTGTGGCCAGCACCAGGTAGGGCGCGACCTGGTAGTTCGAGATCTCGATGATCTGGGCGATGTGTTCGCCGGGTTGGAAGGCGAGCAGGTTGGCGACGTGCTGGCCCCTGGCGATCCGGCTGGCTTCCGGCAGTTCGTACGCCTTGGCCCGGTAGACCCGTCCCTTGTTGGTGAAGAACAGGATCCAATCGTGGGTGGAGCAGACGAAGAAGTGGCTGACGATGTCGTCCTGCCGCAGAGTCGCCCCGCTGACTCCCTTACCGCCGCGGCGCTGTGACCGGTAAAGGTCGACCTTTGTCCGCTTGGCGTATCCGGTGCGGGTGATGGTGACGACGACGTCTTCGCGGGCGATGAGGTCCTCGACGGAGACCTCCCCCTCGTAGGGAAGGATCATTGTCCGCCGCTCATCGCCCCATTTCGCGACGATCTCGTTGAGCTCCTCGGAAACGATCTTCCGCTGCCGTTCCGGCTTGGCCAGAATGTCCTTCAGATCAGCGATCTCCAGCTCGATCTTGGCGAGCTCGTCGATGATCCTCTGGCGTTCCAGCGCGGCGAGCCGCCGCAGCTGCATGTCGAGAATCGCCGTCGCCTGGATCTCGTCGATCTCCAGGAGCTGCATCAGCCCCTGCCGGGCCTCGTCCACGGTCGGCGAGCGCCGGATCAGCGCGATGACCTCATCGAGGGCGTCCAGTGCCTTGACCAGACCGCGCAGAATGTGCGCCCGCTCCTCGGCCTTACGCAGCCGGTATGCGGTGCGGCGCCGGATCACGTCGATCTGGTGGTCGACGTAGTGACGGATGAACTGGGCCAGGTTGAGCGTGCGTGGGACCCCGTCAACCAGCGCCAGCATGTTGGCGCCGAAGGTCTCCTGCAGCTGGGTGTGCTTGTAGAGGTTGTTCAGCACCACCTTGGGCACGGCGTCGCGTTTGAGCACGATGACGAGGCGGAGCCCGGTACGCCCGGACGACTCGTCGCGGATGTCGGCGATGCCCGCCAGCTTGCCGTCCTTGATCAGGTCGGCGATCCGCTCGGCCAAGTTGTCCGGGTTGACCTGGTACGGCAGTTCGGTGACGACCAGGGAGGTGCGTCCCCTGCGGTCCTCTTCGATGTCGACGACGGCCCGCATGCGGATGGAGCCGCGGCCGGTGCGGTAGGCGTCCTGGATGGGGGCGGTGCCGACGATCAGTCCGGCGGTCGGGAAGTCCGGCCCCTTGACGATCTCCAGCAGCGCGTCCAGGGTGTCGGACTCGTCCGTGTCCGGGTTCTCCAGGCACCACTGCACGGCGGCGGCGATCTCCCGCAGGTTGTGCGGGGGGATCTTCGTGGCCATACCGACGGCAATGCCTTCGGAGCCGTTGATCAGCAGGTTGGGCATCCGCGACGGCAGGATGACGGGTTCCTTGGCGCGGCCGTCGTAGTTGTCCTGAAAGTCGACGGTGTCCTCGTCGATGTCCCGCAGCATCTCCATCGCCAGCGGGTCGAGCTTGCACTCGGTATATCTCATGGCGGCTGGGGGATCGTTTCCGGGCGATCCGAAGTTGCCGTTACCGTCGACGAGGGGGTAGCGCAGCGACCAGGACTGGGCCATCCGGACGAGAGCGTCGTAGATGGAGGCATCGCCGTGCGGGTGGAACTGCCCCATGACGTCACCAACGACGCGGGAGCACTTGACGTAGCCGCGGTCCGGCCGGTAGCCGGAGTCGAACATCGCGTAGAGGATCTTGCGGTGTACGGGCTTGAGTCCGTCCCGCACATCCGGCAGCGCCCGTCCGACGATGACGCTCATCGCGTAGTCGAGGTACGACCGCTGCATCTCGATCTCGAGCCCTACCGGCTCGATCCGATCGTGCGGGACGATCACTTCTACACCCGGCTCGCCCTGGGAGGACTCGGGAGTTTCGGTCACTTTTAACCCTTATCAGTTATCAAGCCGCATTTCCGCTGTGGATAACGGCTGTGGAAAACAGCTAAAGCTGTGGATAACGTGTGGAAAGCGGGGACTGCCGGCTGCCCGGCAATCCCCGCGCTCCGCTAGATATCCAGGAACCGCACGTCCTTGGCATTGCGCTGGATGAACGACCGGCGGGCTTCGACGTCCTCACCCATGAGAACGCTGAACAGCTCGTCCGCCGTTGCCGCATCGTCGAGCGTGACCTGGCGCAACGTCCGCGTCCCCGGGTTCATCGTGGTCTCCCACAGCTCCGGGTAGTTCATCTCACCCAGGCCCTTGAACCGCTGAATGTCGTCCGGCCTGGCGTTGGGCCTCTTCTGCTGCCGCAGCGCGATCAGCCCGTCGCGTTCCCGGTCGGAGTACGCGTACTGGGCATCATCGCCCTTCCTGTTCCACTTGATCTTGTACAGCGGCGGGGCCGCCAGGTAGACGTGGCCCAGCTCAACCAACGGCCGCATGAAGCGGAACAGCAGGGTGAGCAGCAACGTCTGGATGTGCTGACCGTCGACGTCGGCATCCGCCATCAGCACGACCTTGTGATAGCGCAGCTTCTCAATGTCGAAGTCGTCGTGGATGCCGGTGCCGAGCGCGGTGATCAGCGCCTGCACCTCGTTGTTCTTCAACACCCGGTCAATGCGGGCCTTCTCCACGTTGAGGATCTTGCCGCGGATCGGCAGGATCGCCTGGGTACGTGGGTCCCGGCCCTGCTTGGCCGAGCCACCGGCCGAGTCGCCCTCGACGATGAAGAGCTCCGACTCACGGGGGTCGGTCGACTGGCAGTCGGCCAGCTTGCCCGGCATCGAACCGGATTCCAGCAGCGACTTCCGCCGGGCGAGCCGCCGCGCCTGCTGCGCCGCAATCCGCGCCCGGGCCGCCTGCGAAGCCTTGGTGATGATCACCCTGGCCTCGCCCGGGTTCCGCTCCAACCAGTCGGTCAGCCACTCGTTGCAGACCCGCAGCACGAAGCTGCGTACCGGCGTGTTGCCGAGCTTGGTCTTGGTCTGGCCCTCGAACTGGGGGTTGGTCAGTTTGACCGAGATAATGGCGGCGAGCCCCTCACGAATGTCCTCGCCGGAGAGCCGCTCGTCCCCCTTGAGGAGACGCTTCTCCGTGCCGTACCGGTTGATCACGCTGGTCAGCGCGGCCCGGAACCCCTCCTCGTGGGTGCCGCCCTCGTGGGTGTTGATCGTGTTGGCGAAGGTGTAGGCCGATTCGCCGTACGACTCGTTCCACTGCATGGCGATCTCGACCGACATGCCCTCTTCTTCAGCGCCGAACTCGATGACCGAGCGGTGGATCGCGTTCTTGCTGTTGTTGAGGTGCCGGACGAAGTCGGCGATGCCGCCCTTATAGCAGAAGACCACCTCGCGCGGCTTGCCGTCCTCTTCCTCGACCCGTTCGTCGCGCAGCCGGATGGTCAACCCCCGATTGAGGAACGCCATCTCCTGGATGCGGCGGTAGATGGTCTCGAAGTTGAAGTCCGTGGTTTCGAAGATCTTCGGGTCGGGCCAGAACGCCACCGCCGATCCGGTCCGGTTGGTAGGCTCGCCCTTCTCCAGACGGGAGGGGCGGGAGTTGGTGTAGGTCTGACGCCACACGTGGCCGGACTTGTGGATCTCCACCTCGAGCCGGTGGGAGAGGGCGTTGACCACCGAGACGCCGACGCCGTGCAGACCGCCGGAGACGGCGTAGGCCTTGCCGTCGAATTTGCCGCCAGCGTGCAGGACGGTGAGGGCGATCTCCACGCCGGGTTTCTTCAGTGTGGGGTGCAGGTCCACCGGGAAGCCACGGCCGTTGTCGGTAACCCGGATACCGCCGTCGGTCAGCAGTACCACGTCGATCGTGTCGCAGTAGCCGGCCAGGGCCTCGTCCACCGCGTTATCGACGACCTCCCAGACCAGGTGGTGCAGGCCCCGTTCGCCCGTGGACCCGATGTACATACCGGGCCGCTTCCGCACCGCCTCCAAGCCTTCGAGGACGGTAATTGACTCGGCGCCGTATTCCTGCTTCTTTGCTGCCACCCTCAGCCACTTTCTCGCATCTCCCGGAACACAGAGGCGGGGATGCGTGGTTTGGCGGGCAGGTCACGACGGCAGACGCGGACCGGCACCTCGATCATTCATAACCGGGGATACCGGGGTCGACCGCCGGTCGCCGCGGCTGCCCGCAATCGCGATCGGCTCGGGCACCATCACAGACCGCCGACCGGGGACCCGGAGATGCCCGGTCGGTGCTGCGTGAGTCGGTGCCGTTGTTTCACCCTCGATCCTACTGCGGCGGAACGACAGAACCCATCAGCGGCACCCTTGTAAGGCACCTGAGACCTCCGTAGCCGGCCGAAAACCCGCCTCGCGTCTCCCCCTACACGTGAAGCGCGACACCCCCGATCGCATTCACTTACCACGCGCACCACATTGATCACAGGAGGGGCGCTTCCACGCAACGAGGCAGGATCCGCCCGGGGTCGCGCAAACCGGTCGCCGTACCGTAGCTTGACGCCGTCTCACGTCAGTGTCGATCAACAAGAAATCACGCGACGCTGCGGATCATCAGCATCAGAAGAGGTGGCAATTCAAATGGGGCTGGACAACGTCGCCGTACAGTGGCCGCGGACCGGCCGCTTCTATGATCCGGTGGCTCCGGCTAAGTTCGTTGACTTCGGCGAACTGGCCGACGCGCCCGATGTGCCGGCGCCGACCGCCGCCCTGGCGGGGCACATCGCCAAGACCGGCAGTGTGCGAGCGACCGCCTACATCGAACTGGTCGACCTTCTCCTCGGGCTGACCGGCGTGCTGTACGCCACGGATGCGGCGGAGGAGGACGAGGATCCGGTCATCGACCCCGACGGGTGTGCGTGGATCGCCGGTGGGCTGGAGCGCTTCGCGGCGGGCCACCAGGAGCACGGGGAGTTGGTCACCTTCGACAGTGTCGCTGCCGTGCTGCGGGCCGCGTTGGCCGAAGGCCGCCTCGCCGAGCAGCAGCTTCGCTGGCTCGACAGTCGCCTTGATGTGCTGCGGGACGAGTCCGGCGAGGCGCCGCAGTGGCACTTCTTCCGCTCCGAGCTC
Source organism: Micromonospora sp. (assembly GCA_036278255.1). Lineage (GTDB taxonomy): Bacteria > Actinomycetota > Actinomycetes > Mycobacteriales > Micromonosporaceae > DASULK01. Next base: position 14,072 of record DASULK010000046.1, on the reverse strand, counting down.
AGCGTCCTGGCTCGCTTCTACCGACGCTGCGCGGAGCGGGGCTTCGCCGTCTACGCCGACCGCTGACCCACCCGGTGCGGGCGGCTGCTCAGCCGTACGTGTCGCGTGGCCCCGGCCCCCGCACCCGGCGAGGCCCCCGCGACCAGGACGGTGCGGCGGGGCCGTGGATGTGCAGCTTCTGCACCACGTTGTGGCCGACCTCGGCGGCGATACGGCGCAGCAGGGATCCGGCCAGCAGGCGCAGCTGGGTCGCCCAGGCGGTGGACTCCGCCTCCACCGTCAGCTCGCCGTTGTCGAGCTTGACCGGCCGGCTGTGCCGGGCGATGTCGGGGCCGACCACCCGTTCCCATGCGCCGAAGACGGTCGCCTCCGCAGCCGGCTGCTGCCAGCCGCGGGCTTTCATCAGCCGGGCGAGCACCACACCGACCGGCTGCGGGTCGCGGGGGTCCGGTCCGGGGCCGGAGTAGCCGCGTGGCCGCCGGGAGTGACCGGTGCGCTCGGTCGTGGCGCCGTCGGGATCGGTGGTCGGCGGGGTACGGCGGCGCGGCCGGTTCGCTTCCCGTCGGGCCCGGGCCGCATCCAGCACGGCCCGCGCCAGTTCCGGCCCGCTCAGCCCCTCCGCCTGGGCTTCCCCCGCAACGGGTTCGGGCCTTTCCTCATCCGACACGTTCCACCCCGCCCTCCGTAACCTGGTAGCGGGTGCCGCCCAGCCCCGCCGGCACATCGGCGGCGACTGCGCAGGTGACGAGGAGTTGGCTGGCGGATCCGACGAGTTCGGCGAGGCGGTCGCGGCGCCCGACGTCCAGTTCGGCGAAGACGTCGTCGAGGATCAGGACCGGTTCGATGCCGTCGGCCCGGAGCAGGTCGTACGCGGCCAGCCGCAGCGCCAACGCCAACGACCAGGATTCCCCGTGGCTGGCGTACCCCCTGGCGGGCAGCGGGCCGAGGGTGAGGGCCAGGTCATCGCGGTGCGGCCCGACCAGGGTGGTGCCCCGCTCGATCTCGCTGGCCCGGGCGTCGGCCAGCGCGCCGGCCAGCGCCGCCTCCAGCGTGGCCCGGTCCGGGGCCGGGTCGGTCAGTTCCAGCGGTGTGCGGTAGGCGACGCCGGCGGCTTCCTTGCCGGCGGCCACCGCGTCGTAGGCCTTGGTGACGTGGGGGCCGAGCGCCGCAACGAGTTCGAGGCGGCCGGCGAGCAGTTCGGCACCGTGGCGGGCCAGGTGGGCGTCCCACACGTCCAGCGTGGCGAGATCACCGCCGCGTGGGCCGCCGGCCTTGCGGGCCAGGTACGCGGTCCGCAGCAGCGCGTTGCGTTGTTTGACCACCCGCTCGTAGTCGGCCCGGACGCCGGCGTAGCGGGGCAGCCGGGTGACGAGTAGTTCGTCCAGGTAGCGGCGGCGCTGTGCCGGGTCGCCTCGGACCAGCTCCAGGTCCTCCGGGGCGAAGAGAACCAGGCGCAGTGCCCCGAGCACATCGCGGGCACGACGCGCGGGGGCCCGGCCGAGCCGGGCCCGGTTGGCCCGCCCCGGAGTGATCTCCAGCTCGACCATCAGCTCCCGGCCGGCGTTGACGATGGCGCAGCGGATCACCGCCGAGGTTGCGCCGGCCCGCACCAGCGGGGCGTCGGTGGCGACGCGGTGGCTGCCCAGCGTCGCCACGTACCCCAGTGCCTCGACGAGGTTGGTCTTGCCCACGCCGTTGGGGCCGACCAGCACGTTGCCGCCGGGGTTCAGGTCAACGGCGACCCGCTCGTAGGAGCGGAAGTCGACCAGCTCAAGCCGGCGGACGTACATGGTTACCTCTTTGCTCGCCAGCGCGCGGCTTGCCGGCATCCACCCGGCGCCCGCCGCTGCGCTAATCCTTGTAGACGGCGTGGCCGCCGAACTGCTGGCGCAGCGCGGCAACCGCCTTCATCGCGGGCGAGTCGTCCTGGCGGGAGGTGAAGCGGGCGAAGAGCGACGCTGCGATGACATTCAACGGTACGGCGAGCCGGACGGCTTCGTCGACCGTCCAGCGGCCCTCGCCGGTGTCTTCGGCGTACCCCCGCAGCCCGGCCAGCTCCGGATCTTCGTCCAGCGCCCGGTCGAGCAGGTCGAGCAGCCAGGACTGGACGACACTGGCCGAGCGCCAGGATTTGAAGACCGCGGGGACATCGGTCACCACCTCCGACTTGGTGAGGAGTTCGTACCCCTCGGCGTAGGCGTGCATCATCCCGTACTCGATGCCGTTGTGGACCATCTTGGCGTAGTGGCCGGCGCCGACCGGCCCGGCGTGGACGAACCCGAATTCCCCCTCCGGCTTGAGCGCGTCGAAGATCGGCATGAGCCGCTGCACATGCTCCTTCGCGCCGCCGATCATCAGGGCGTACCCGTGTTCCCGGCCCCAGACGCCGCCGGAGACCCCCGCGTCGAGGTAGCCGATCCCCTTCTGGTGGAGCCGCTCGGCCCGGGGCGCGTCGTCACTGAAGCGGGAGTTGCCCCCGTCGATGATCAGGTCTCCAGGGGAGAGGACCTCGGCGATGGCGTCGATGGTGGCGTCGGTGACGGTGGCCGGCACCATCACCCATACGGCGCGCGGCGCGGACAACTTCTCCGCCAGCTCGGTGAGGCTTGCGACATCGCTCAACTCCTGGTTGCGGTCGAAGCCGACGACCTCGTGCCCGGCGGCGCGCAGCCGCTCGCGCATGTTCCCGCCCATCCGACCGAGGCCGACGATCCCGAGCTGCATCTGTGTCTCTTCCCCTTCCAGTCTTCGGGTCAGCGGGTGACCCGGATCGGCATGATCAGATAGCGGTATCCGGGAAGGATCTCCCCGTCCTCGCCGGCGGGCAGCATCACTGCCGGCTTGAACGCGTCGACGAAGTGAAGCACCGCGGTCGGTGCGCCGAGGTTCTGCAGCCCGTCGATCAGGTACTGCGGGTTGAAGCCGATCGTCAACGGCTCGCCGGTGAAGGTGGCGTCCATCGCCTCACTCGCCCGGGCCTCCTCTGTGCCGCCGGCCTCGACGACCAGGCCGTCGGAGCTGAAGTTCAGCAGCACGGGGGTGGTGCGCTCGGCGACGAGGGCGACGCGGCGGACCACCTCGACCAGCGCGGAGACGTTGAGCCGGGCTTCGGCGTTGTGGCTGGTGGGGAAGAGGGACCGGACGGGTGGGTAGTTGGCGCCGTCGAGGAGCCGGCTGGTGGTGCGCCGGGTTCCGCCGGCAAAACCGATCATGCCTTCACCGGTGCCGCCCTGGGCCAGGGCGAGGATGACGTCACCGCCGAGCGGTCCGAGCGTTTTCGCGGTGTCGTGCAGGGTGCGGGCCGGTACGAGGGCGTTGAGGCTGACCTCGGGGTCGTCGGGCTGCCACGGAATCTCCCGCAGCGCAAGGCGGTAGCGGTCGGTGGCCAGCAGGGCGAGCGTCGAGCCGCTGAGTTCGACCCGGACCCCGGTCATCATCGGAAGGGTCTCGTCCCGACCGGCGGCGACGGCAACCTGGGCAACGGCGGCGGCGAATGCGGCGGCGTCGATCGTGCCGGCGCTTGCCGGCATATCCGGCAGGGTCGGATAGTCCTCGACCGGCATCGTCGGCAGGGTGAACCGTGCGCTGCCGCAGACGAGCTCCAGGTGGGCTCCGACGGCTGCGATGTCGACCGGCTTGGCCGGTAGCGCCTTGGTGATTTCAGCGAGCAGACGGCCGGAGACGAGCGCCGCTCCCTCCGCGTCATCCTGAACGTCGATGGTCACCTGGCTGGAGACTTCGTAGTCGAAGCTGGAAACGTGCAGGCTTCCCTCCGCCACGCGCAGCATGACTCCGGCAAGCACCGGTACGGAGGGACGGCTGGGCAGGCTCTTCGCCGTCCACGTAACGGCGTCGGCGAGCGCGTCGCGCTCAACTCGAAATTTCATGCGATGCCTCCGCGTCGGCGTCAATCAGCAAACTGTCTCATGCCGGCTGCTCTTCCTGGCCGGCTCGGCGGAACGAGGGTCCCCCATCGCACCTTAGGTCGCTGGACTGCCTACGGCGACCCCGGCCCCTGTTGTTGGCTTGATCGGCTGCTGGTGCGGGGCTACTGGTTGAGCCTGTCCACACAATCCCCAACGCTGATGATTGGTTTTTGTTCTCTTAGAGATAAAACTCGTCGTAATCATCGGTCCTGTGGATACTGTGGATAACCGGCGTTTGCGCAGGTCAGGCGGGGTTTCGATCGGTGGATTTGCTGTGGATGACCCGGGGGATAACCGGCCTGGTTATCCACAGGCGGTCGGTGTCCACAGGTCGTCCCCAGTTATCCACCGGTTATCCACGGGTTATCCACCGGGGTTATCCACATCTGTGGGGAGAGCCACGGCGGGGTGGGGGTCGGTTGTCCCCAGAACCTTCAACAGGTTACCCACAGGGGCCCTGGATGCCGCGGACAACTTGACTACTGTACGTGGTCGTCCACAGTGATATCCCCAGCTGTTATCCACAGCCTGTGGATAACAGGGGCGATGAAGCTCTAGTTGTCCACAGATGGTGGATAACTGGCTGTGGACAACTGTGGATAACTTCGTGGCGGCAGCTAGGTGTTCTGCTTGATCCGGTTGGTCAGCTCGGCGATCTGGTTGTAGAGCGAGCGCCGCTCCGCCATCTGTTGCCGGATCTTCCGGTCGGCGTGCATCACGGTGGTGTGGTCACGGCCGCCGAAGGCCTGCCCGATGCGGGGCAGGGACAGATCGGTGAGCTCCCGGCACAGGTACATCGCGACCTGGCGCGCGTTGACGAGCACCCGGGACCGGGAATTCCCCCGCAGGTCCTCCAGGCTGACGCCGAAGTAGTCGGCGGTGGAAGCCATGATCTGATCCGCGGTGATCTCCGGCCCCGAGCCGTCGGGGATGAAATCGCGCAGCACCTCTTCGGCCAGTGCGAGGTCGACCGGGGATCGGGTCAGGGAGGCGAAGGCGGTGACCCGAATGAGTGCGCCTTCGAGCTCACGGATCGAGTTGGCTATGCGCGAGGCGATGAACTCGAGCACGTCCGCCGGGGCGTAGAGCCGCTCCTGGGCCGCCTTCTTCTGCAGGATCGCGATCCGGGTCTCCAGGTCCGGTGGCTGGATGTCGGCGAGCAGCCCCCACTCGAAGCGGGTGCGCAGCCGGTCCTCCAGCGTCGCCAGTTGCTTCGGTGACCGGTCCGAGGTGATCACGATCTGCTTGTTGGCGTTGTGCAGGGTGTTGAAGGTGTGGAAGAACTCTTCCTGGGTCCGTTCCCGGCTCATCAGGAACTGGATGTCGTCGATGAGGAGGATGTCGACGTCGCGGTAGCGCCGCTGGAAGGCGCTGGTTTTGTCGTCGCGCAGCGAGTTGATGAAGTCGTTGGTGAACTCTTCGGTCGAGACGTAGCGCACCGAGCGGGCGTGCCCCAGCGTCGTGGCGTAGTGCCCGATGGCGTGCAGCAGGTGGGTCTTGCCCAGCCCGGAGCTGCCGTAGATGAACAACGGGTTGTACGCCTTCGCCGGGGACTCGGCCACCGCCACCGAGGCGGCGTGCGCGAAGCGGTTGGACGAGCCGATGACGAACGTCTCGAACATGTACTTCGGGTTGAGCCGGTTCCCGCCCGACTCCGGGGTGCTGCCGGGCCGGCGCTCATCGCGGCCGAGGCCGGGGCCGCCGATTCCGACGCCCAGCAGTCCGTGGTCGGTGAAGACCCCCGGCCGGTCCGGCCCGCTGTCGGAGCCGCCCTGGTGCAGGGGTTCGGGCCGCGGAGGGGCGTCATGGAGGCTGGACGGATCGGTGCTGCCCCGCCGCTCCTGCTGCGGTAGCGGCGGCCGCGGCAGGTCCGGGTACGGCGCGGCGAAGAGGGTGTCCTGGCCGGCCCCCTCCCCGCCGGGGATCGTCGGGTCGGTGCCGACTCCGCTGGGATAACCCGCGGCGGCGGTGCCGCCACCGTAGTGCGGAGCCGGCGTGCCGCCCGCTCCGGTGTCGGGCTGCCGCACGGTGACCGCGACCTGTACGGGGCGGCCGAGTCGACGCGACAGTGCCTCGGTGATAGCGGGACGGAGCCGGCTTTCGATGACGTCGCGGGTGAAGGCGTCCGGCACGGAGAGCAGAACGGTGTCCTCTACGATGGCTCGCAGATGGGTCAGGCGTAGGTAGGCGCGTTGCTGAGCCGAGATGATTTCATCGGCGAGGTCCTCGGTCGCCGCCCTCCACACCGCGTCAAGGTCGACCGTGTCGGCCACCGTCGAGCCACCCCCATTGCCTTCCGCGTCCGCCGGCCGCCCTCGCCCTGCCCGGCGTCGAATCGAGCTGGTGCCGCCACTTCGACCAGCACGGGGCCGCGGGCCGCGGACCGGCTGACCGGTTTATTATCCACAGGTTATCCACAGCCTGTGTACTCACCGTCTGCGGGCTTCCGATGAGCGGCACGGATCCCTGACGCTGACCGGCAATCGGGCAGGCTAACAGCGTTATCCACCAACCATCAACCGCTACCGGTGCCGTTACGTTGTGACCAGTTGCGCGGAACGGCCGCTCGGGCACCCCGACCGGCAGGCCGGGGTGGTGCGGGGCCGGGTAGCGATCCGGCCGTCGGACGGTGACGGAAAGCTGCTCTGCTAAAGTAACTTGTTGCTGTCCGTGGTTGCCGTACGCGCCTGCCCGGCAGCACCGCCGGTTATCCGTCTCGGACTGACCAACGCGGAATCACCCCACGAACTCGGCCCCTGACCGGGGCGCACGATTACGGAGAGCCTGACGTGAGCAAGCGCACCTACCAGCCGAACAACCGCCGGCGCGCGAAGACCCACGGCTTCCGGCTGCGTATGCGCACCCGGGCCGGCCGCGCCATCATCTCGGCTCGCCGCACCAAGGGCCGCGCCCGCCTGTCGGTCTGAGATGCACCACGGCGCCGGCCTGAGGATGTAAACAGTCGTGCTGGGGTCCGCGCAGCGACTACGCCACAGCAGCGAGTTCACCGCCGCTGTCCGGGCGGGCCGCCGGGCGGGCCGGGGTGCCGTCGTCGTTCACCTCGGTCGAGCAGAAGAGTCGACCCGTTCAGCAGGCTCGGATCACGCCGCAACGTTGGAGCCGGCGCGTGCCGGTGCGGAGCAGCCCGTACCGGCACGCGCCGGCTTCATCGTCTCCAGGGCGGTCGGTCCGGCCGTTCTCCGGAACAAGGTCCGACGCCGGTTGCGGCACCTGGTCCGTGAGCGGTTGGACGCGCTCCCTCCGGGCAGCATTCTGGTCGTCCGCGCGTTGCCCAGCGCGGCGGGCCTGTCGTACGCCCGGCTCGGGGCGGACCTCGACGCTGCGCTCGCCGCCGTCCGGGCGCCCCGGAAGTCCCGGCGGTCGCGGTGACCGGCAGCCCGGCCGCGTCGCGCCCCACAACATTGGGTGCCCGGGTGCTCGTAGGACCAGTCATCGCGTACCGTCGGTGGATAAGTCCGGCTTTGCCGGCCCGCTGCCGGTTCTACCCGTCGTGCAGCGCCTATGCGGTCGATGCGATCGTGCGGCACGGAGCCATTCGAGGGTTCGTGCTGACGGTTCGTCGACTGCTGCGCTGTCAACCCTTTAACTCTGGTGGGTACGACCCGGTGCCGGAGCCGGGCCACCGCCGTGCCGATGTGACTGGAGCTCCGAATTGAGTCTGAACTGGATCTACTGGGCGATTTCGCAGATCCTGCTCTTCTGGCACACCGTGTGGGATACGGTCGGCGTCCCTGCGGCAGCGGTACTGGGCACAAACTGGGCCTGGATCCTCGCGATCGTCTTCCTGGTGGTCACGGTCCGGGTGATCCTGTTCCCGGTCTTCGTCAAGCAGATCAAGTCGCAGCGGGCGATGCAGACGCTCCAGCCTCAGATCAAGGCGCTGCAGGAGAAGCACAAGGGTGACCGGGAGACGCTCCAGAAGGAGATGATGGAGCTCTACCGGAAGGAGAAGGCCAACCCGCTGATGGGCTGCCTTCCGATGTTCCTGCAGATCCCGGTTTTTCTGGGGCTGTTCCATGTGCTGCGCAGGCTGAAGCCGAGCAACGAGGGGAAGACCAAGTACGGCTGGCTGGCTGAGCAGTTCGACAGCGCCGCCAACGCTTCCCTCTTCACCGCACCCCTCTCCGGCAGGTTCGGCTCCACCGCGGAGGACCTCGCCGCGTTGGGTGCCAGCGGGACCACCGTGAAACTGGTCGCCGGACTCCTGGTCCTCATCATGATCGGAACCACCTACCTGACCAGCCGGCAGATGATCCTCAAGACCGGCTGGGCGGAAGACCCGCAGCAGCGGATGATGCAGCGGCTGATGCTCTACGGCATCCCGGCCTCGTTGCTGATTTCCGGCTCGATCTTCCCGATCGGCGTGATTATCTACTGGGTGACCAACAACCTCGTGACGCTCGGCCAGCAGCAGTGGGTGCTGCGGAAGTTCCCGCCGCCGGTGACGGCCGGTGCGGCTGGCAAGCCGGGGGGCACTGGTAAAGGCACTCCCGCGAAGCAGACGGGGCTGTTCGGTCGGGCCAAGGCCAACGGCGCCCAGCCGGAGGCGAAGCCGGCGGTGCAGACCACGGTGCGCGCTCCACGGCCGGGGGTTAGGCCGGTCAACCCGAAGAAGCGTGGTCCCGCCAAGCGCAAGGGGTAAGGCGATCGGTGTCGGCGTACCGCTGACGAGTGACCAGCCCCTGGACGCCGAGGCGCTCGCTGCGCTGGGCGACCGCGATAGACGTGCCCGGCCGTCGGCGAGCTCCCGCCGGCCTCCGGGAGACCAGCGGACCGCACCGGTCCGGCCGAATGAGTACGGAGATGAGACCGTGACCGAGACCAGCATTTCCCAGAGCGAGCAGCCACTCGACGATGAGACGGACCTGACCGCTGTCGTGACGCAGGACCCTGTCGTCGCCGAGGAGATCACCCAGACCGTCCGTGCCTCCAACGTCGTGACCGAAGCGGAGCTGTTCCGACAGAGCGAGGTCGCCGCTGACTACATCGAGGGCCTGCTCGACATCCTTGACTACGACGGTGACATCGACGAGCTGGTGTCGGGTGACCGGCCGGTGGTGGAGGTGGTCGGTGGCCGGCTGCAGAGCCTCGTCGGCCAGCGGGGGGCCACGCTGGAGGCACTGCAGGAGCTGGCCCGGCTCGCGATCTTCCGGCAGACCGGGTCCCCCACCCGCCTGATGCTGGATGTCGGCGGCTACCGAGCCAACCGGCGTAAGGAACTCGCCGCGGTCGCCAAGAACGCGGTGGAGAAGGTCAAGGAGTACGGCGAGTCGGTGCGGCTCGAACCGATGTCGGCCTTCGAGCGCAAGTGCGTGCACGACGTGGTGAACGCGATCGACTCGGTGGTGAGTGAATCGGAGGGCGTCGAGCCCAACCGGCGAATCGTCATCCGCCCGGTCGGCTGATCACGCACGTCATGTCGAGATACGACCCCGCGGCAGCCGCCGCCTCCGGCCCGAGTGGCAGCCCGCCACCCGGGCCGTTGCCTTCGGCTGATGCCGTATTGGACGACTCTCCCGGGATGGTCGGGGCGCTTCCCGCCGAGCTGGCCGAGGCAGCGGAGCGGCTCTTCGGCGAGCGACTCGACCTCGCCCGGGCATATGCCGAACTTCTGGTGACCGATGGGGTGGTCCGTGGGCTCATCGGGCCTCGGGAGGCACCCCGGATCTGGGGGCGGCACCTGCTGAACTGTGCTGTGGTCGCCGAGTTGATCCCGCCGGGTGCCACGCTGATCGACGTCGGATCGGGGGCCGGTCTCCCCGGGGTGGTTCTTGCGTTGGCGCGTCCTGATCTCGCAATCACGCTGATCGAGCCGTTGGCGCGCCGGGCCGCCTTCCTCACAGAGGTGGTGGCGAAGCTGGGCCTGGAGCCGGTCGTGACGGTGGTCCGGGCCCGGGCGGAGGAGTGGGCCGCCACTTCGGCGGCGGTGGAGAGTCAGGGTGCGGACATTGTCACCGCTCGGGCCGTCGCCCCGCTGGACCGGCTCGCCGGCTGGTGTCTGCCGCTCGCCGCGGTCGGCGGGCGGTTACTCGCGCTCAAGGGTGCCTCCGCCGCCGATGAGGTGGCGGAACACCGGGCGACGGTCGACCGGCTCGGTGGGGGCCCGCCGGTGATACGGCGGTGCGGGATCGGTCTGATCGATCCGCCGACCACCGTGGTGGAGATCGTGCGTACCCGGGTGGTCGCGCCGCAGCCGCCGCGGTCGGCACGGAAATCCTCCGGTTCGCGGCGCCGGCCGCGGTCCCGGTGATGCTTCCCGGCAGCGAGTTCGTTGTACGACGATGACCCCGATGTGAGTTTTGCGGTGGTGTAGGGCGAGTGGTGGAGGGCTCACCCGAAAGGGCATCCATGGCGGCAATCGCTCATCGGCCGTAGGCTGGCCGCGCGTGAATAGTGTGCCGCACGCCTTCGCCGCAGGGCGCGGACTTCAGCGTCGGCGGTGCCGATCCATCCGAGCGGGTAGGGATGACACGGTGCAAGACAACGACAGGTACGACGAGCCGGCGATGACTCGTTCCGGTGACTACTACCCGGACGGAGCTGATGTTTCACGTGAAACCAGCACCGGAAGCAGTGTGGACCTAGACTTGCGTCCCCATCCGGTTGTGCCGGCCCCCCACGATCCAGAAATCGATGTTCTCGTACCACAGGGCACCCCGATGCCCGAGGAGGAAGATCCCCCGTTGGCTATGGAGGCGAAACGCGCCGTGCAGGTCTTGAACCCGAGCGGAGAGGTGACCATGCCTCGGCCGGGCTGGACTCGGATCATGGGCGTGGCGAACCAGAAGGGTGGCGTCGGTAAGACCACCACCACGGTCAACCTGGCCGTGGCGCTTGCCTTGCACGGCAACCGGGTCCTGGTGGTCGACCTTGATCCGCAAGGCAACGCCTCCACCGGCCTCAACGTGCCGCACCACAGCGGGATTCCGGATGTCTACGACTGTTTGATCGAGGGTGTGCCGATGGCTGAGGTTGCCCAGGCTGTGGAGGGCATCCCCAACCTCTGGTGCGTGCCGGCGACGATCGATCTGGCGGGTGCCGAGATCGAACTGGTCTCCGTCGTGGCCCGGGAGTCCCGGCTGGCGAGAGCTATCGCCGGACACCCCGGCGAATTCGACTACGTCTTCATCGACTGCCCACCGTCGTTGGGTCTGCTGACGGTCAACGCTCTCGTGGCAGCGCGGGAAGTACTGATCCCGATCCAGTGCGAGTACTACGCGCTGGAGGGGCTGAATCAACTGCTGAACAACATCAACCTGGTCCACCAGCACCTGAACCCGGCGCTGGAGGTCTCCACGATCCTGCTCACGATGTACGACCGGCGGACCCGGCTGGCCGACGCGGTGGAGCAGGACGTTCGGAACCATTTCGGCGACAAGGTGCTGGAGACGGTCATTCCCCGGAATGTCCGGGTCTCGGAGGCGCCCAGCTATGGCCAGTCCGTCGTGACCTACGATCCCGGTTCGCGAGGCGCCACCAGCTACTTTGCTGCGGCGCAGGAGATTGCGGAGCGGGGCGTTGCAGCAGCGGTAGCCGGCCACTAGGCCGGTCCCACCAGACGAAGAGTGTGAGACAGAGCTGGGAGGCGTTGCATGAAGAGTCGTCCGCGGGGCGGGCTGGGGCGAGGTCTAGGAGCCCTGATTCCGACCGCGCCGGTATCGGCCCCGAGCGGTCCCACCCCTGTCGCCCCGGCGGGTGGGGTGCCGGGCGTAGGTGGCCCGGCACCCGAGTGGCCGAGGCCCCCCGAACCTGCGTTGGCCCCGGTACCGGGTGCGCGGTTCGCCGAAATCCCGGTCGCGTCGATCATCCCGAACCCGAAGCAGCCACGGCAGGTCTTCGACGAGGAGGCGCTGGACGAGCTCAAGACCTCGATCCGGGAGGTCGGCCTCCTGCAGCCGATCGTGGTACGCCAGTTGGAGGGTGCCCGGTACGAGCTGGTGATGGGTGAGCGCCGCTGGCGGGCGGCGCAGGCCGTCGGCCGGGACACCATCCCGGCTATCGTGCGGGATACCCGTGACGATGCGATGCTCCGGGACGCCCTGTTGGAGAACATCCATCGGGCCAACCTCAACCCGCTGGAGGAGGCGGCCGCCTATCAGCAGCTGCTGGAGGAGTTCGGTGCGACGCACGAGGAGTTGGCCCGCCGGATCGGCCGGAGCCGGCCGCAGATCTCGAACACGATCCGGTTGCTGAACCTTCCAGGGAAGGTCCAGCGGCGCGTGGCGGCGGGGGTGCTGTCGGCGGGGCACGCGCGGGCGCTGCTGAGCCTCGACGACCCGCAGGCGCAGGAGGGGCTGGCGCAGCGGATCGTGGATGAAGGAATCTCGGTCCGGGTGACGGAAGAGTTGGTGGCGCTTGCCCTGTCGGAAGGGCCGACGACGAAGGCGCCCCCGTCCCAGCGCCGTCCGGTGCCGCACGCACCCGGGCTGGACGAACTGGCCGAGCGCCTCTCGGACCAATTTGACACCCGCGTCAAGGTGAATATCGGCCAGAAGAAGGGCAAGATCACCATCGAGTTTGCCACGGTGGAGGACCTGGAGCGGATCGTCGGCCTCATCGGCGTTGAGGATCGCCAGCCACAGGAGTAGTGATATAGCTGGCCCGCCACACCGAGGCGCAGGACAGGATGGAAACGGCCGCGACCCGTCTGGGGCGCGGCCGTTTCACGTGAAACCGGCTCTTGGTGGGGTTCGGGGCGGGGTGCCCGCTCAGGGCGGTCAGGCTTGATCCCTTCGCCGGGCACCCCGCCCCGAACAAACCATGCTGGCTTCGAGGGCAACCCAGGGTGTGCTTTGGGGTTGCGGCTGAACGACAGCCCGATGGCGCTAGGGATGCACGAGCGATGTTGCGACCTGGCGAGCCGACATTGGGCAGGGGTGACTTAGCCAGAGTAGGGCGCCGCGCTCCCGCAGCCGGCGGCGCAAAGAATCGTTGGCCCCCGGGAGTCCATGGCTGTGTCAAGGGGAAGACGGAGTGCAGGCCGGGTGGTGATGACTGCTGAGGGCCGCCACACCGATCCGTTGATCGCCTACGAGGTCGAGCGCGACCACATGGTTGTTGTCGCCGGCACATGAGCCGCCGTCGGCCGTCCTGTCGAGAGGGTGCAGGGCGGCGAGTTGACCACCCTCGGTTTCACGTGAAACCGGTTTCGGGTTTCGAATAAGGGCGCGGCTTCGGCGACCCTGGTTCGGGCGGGGTGCCCGGCGAAGGGATCAAGCCTGACCGCCCTGAGCGGGCACCCCCCGCCCGAACCAGGGCCACGCCAGGAGGACTCAAGTGAAGCGCCCAGCGGTGTCGTTGGCTCACGTAGGGGCTGCGGTGGAGCATGGCTGTTTCACGGGCCTCAACCCGCGGCGAACTTGGCGAGGAGGCGAAACAGCCTCGTGCAGGTAGCGGAATCCGACCTGATTCACAGCGTTATCCACAGGCTGATACCGCTGTCTACCCGCTGTTTCACGTGAAACACGACCTGCCTGTGGATAATTTTTGTGGATAACTTTTTCCAGATCGCCAGCGACACAGGCGGGGGTAGTGGTAGTGACCGGCGTAAAAGTCGAAGGGGTCGGTTAGGGTCTGCACGTGCCACACACCCCTGCCTCCCTTCCCGCCTTCACCAGGTGGCCCTCTTTCCCCTTCGAGGGCCGCTTCCAAGTCAAGAAACTCGATGAACCCGTTGCGGTTGAACCTCCGCGTAAGGGTGAGGATCCTGCTGACTGCGTGGCTTGCAGCGCTCCCGATGAGGCCTACATCTGGGTGAGCGAACGCTGGCGAGTCCGTGCCATGGATCGGCCGAGCGGGCTGCCCATGGTGCTGATTCTGGAATCCCGGTCCCACCTCGACTTGGGCGACCTTCCCAACCTGCTGGCGGCCGAGCTCGGCGTCATGACCGTCCGACTGGAACGGGCCATCCGGTCGTTGGACGGTGTCGCCCGGGTCCACGTAAATCGGTGGGGCGACGGGGCGGCGCATCTGCACGTCTGGTTCCTGGCCCGCCCCTACGGCCGGTTGCAGTTGCGGGGCACCTTCCTCTCCCTGTGGGACGACATCCTGCCGCCGATCCCCGAATCGGTGTGGCGGGAGAACCTCGCCCTGGTCGCAGCGTGGTTGGCCGAGTTCGGGGGGCGG
>DASULK010000045.1:0-9958 GCA_036278255.1 Micromonospora sp. | reverse complement strand
CCGGTGGACACCTATGTCCCAGCCCTGGGCCGGCCCTTCACCGGCCTGCAGGTCTCGATCTTCCTGGAGGTCTCCGGCGCCGGGCACTACCTGCCCGCCTACGCCGGCAACCTCGACATCATGACCTCGGCGGCGCTGCGCGCCGCCGAGCGGCTCGTGGAGGTCCGCCCGTGACGGATGTCTATGTCCAGGATGTGACGCTGCGGGACGGGATGCACGCCATCCAGCACCGCTACACCATCGACCAGGTCCGGCAGATCGTCGCAGCGCTCGACGCCGCCGGGGTCGCCGCCATCGAGGTCGCGCACGGCGATGGGCTCGCCGGCTCCAGCATCAACTACGGCCACGGTGCGGCCAGCGACGCCGAGTGGATCGCCGCCGCCGCGGAAGCGGTCACCAACGCCCGGCTGACCACCCTGCTGATTCCCGGCATCGGCACCATCGCCGACCTGAAAGCCGCCCGCGACCTCGGCGTGACCAGCGTGCGGATCGCCACCCACTGCACCGAGGCCGACATCGCCGCCCAACACATCGCCTGGGCACGGGAGCATGGCATGGATGTGGCCGGCTTCCTGATGATGTCGCACATGAACGACCCAGCCGGGTTGGCCGACCAGGCAAAGCTGATGGAGTCCTACGGCGCGCACTGCGTCTACGTCACCGACTCCGGTGGCCGGCTGCTGATGCGGGACGTGGCGGAACGGGTCGACGCCTACCGCCAGGTGCTGGACCCGGCCACGGAGGTCGGCATCCACGCCCACCACAACCTGTCGCTCGGCGTGGCCAACAGCATCATCGCCGTCGAACACGGCGCGGTACGCGTCGACGCGTCACTGGCCGGGATGGGAGCCGGCGCCGGCAACGCCCCGCTGGAGGTCTTCGTCGCCAACGCCGAACTGCTCGGCTGGCGGCACGGCTGCGACGTCTTCGCCCTGATGGACGCCGCCGACGACCTGGTACGGCCGTTGCAGGACCGCCCGGTGCAGGTTGACCGGGAGACCCTCTCGTTGGGCTACGCCGGTGTCTACTCCAGTTTCCTGCGCCACGCCGAACGGGCTTCGGCCCGCTACGGCATCGATGTCCGCTCGATCCTCGTCGAGTTGGGGCGACGCCGCATGGTTGGCGGCCAGGAAGACATGATCGTCGATGTTGCGCTTGATCTGATCGAGCAACGGAAGGAGGCGGCATGACCGCGGTGCTGGGAGTAGAAGACATCCGTGAACTGGCCGCCCGGCTGGACAAGGCGGCAATGGGCGCCACTGCCATCGAGCAGGTAGCCGACGCCGTCGGCCTCGACGCCGACACCGCCTACGCCGTCCAGACCGCTCTGGTGGAGCGACGGCGGGCCCGCGGTGAGCGGATCGTCGGCCTGAAGATGGGGCTGACCAGCCGCGCGAAGATGGCCCAGATGGGCGTGGACGAGGTGATCTGGGGCCGCATCACCGATGCGATGCGGGTCGAGGACGGCGGCACCGTGGACACCGGCGCCTACATCCATCCGCGGGTCGAACCCGAGGTGGCGTTCCTGCTCGACGGTGCCCCCGCCCCGGGCGACGACTTCGCCACCAGCGTCCGCGCCGTCGCCCCGGCACTGGAGCTGATCGACTCCCGCTACGCCAACTTCCGGTTCTCCCTGCCCGATGTGATCGCCGACAACACCTCAGCGGCCAGTTTCGTCATCGGGAACTGGCAGCCGGTGCCCGCCGGCCTGGAGAACCTCGGCGTTCTGCTCGAGGTCGACGGCCGGGTGATGGAGACCGGCTCCACCGCCGCCATCCTCGGCGACCCGCGCCGCGCCTTCGACCAGGCGGTGCGGCTGGCCGCCCGCCACGGCGTACGGATGCAGGAAGGCTGGGTGCTGCTCGCCGGCGCCGCCACCGCCGCCGTCCCCCTGCGTCCCGGCTCCCACGTCCGTGTCGTCGTCGAAAAGTTGGGCACAGCGTCGCTTTCGGCTGTCGGGGGTGGCCGATGAGCGGGGCGAAGGTGGTTGCGGGGAAGGCGACGCCGCGCGGGGCGTTTCCGCATGTGAAGGTTGCGGGCGGGTTCGTCTTCATCTCCGGCACGAGCAGTCGGCGGCCGGACAACACCATCGCCGGCGCCTCGGTGGATGCGCTGGGTACGGCGACTTTGGACATCCGCGAGCAGACCCGGGCGGTCATCGAAAACCTCCGCGACCTGCTGCGCGCGGTGGGCACCGACCTGACCGATCTGGTCCAGGTCACCAGCTACCTGGTCAACATGAACGACTTCGGCGGCTACAACGAGGTCTACGCCGAATACTTCGATGCCACCACCGGGCCCACCCGCACCACCGTCGCCGTGCACCAGCTACCCCACCCGCACCTGCTGATCGAGATTCAGGCCGTGGCCCTACTTCCGGAAGGAGCCTCCACATGAGCGAGACCGGAGAGCCGATCAGCTTCCCGGGCTGGATCGAGGAGAACCAGCATCTGCTCAAACCACCGGTGGGCAACAAACAGATGTTCCCCACCGGCGACGACTTCATCGTCATGGTGGTGGGCGGACCCAACCAACGGACGGACTACCACGTCGACCCGTACGAAGAGTTCTTCTATCAGGTCAAGGGCAACATGCACGTCAACCTGATGACCCCGCAGGGCCCGCAGACCATGCACATCCGCGAGGGGCAGATGTGGGTGCTACCGGCCAACATGCCGCACTCGCCGCAGCGCCCCGAGGCTGGCTCGATCGGCCTGGTGATTGAACGGGTCCGGCAGGAGGGGACGCTGGAGAAGTTCCAGTGGTACTGCCTGCAGTGTCAGGCCCTCGTACACGAGGTCGAGTTGCAGGTGCGGGACATCGTCGCCGACCTGCCCCCGGTGTTCCAGGCCTTCTACGCCGACGAGGGGGCCCGCACCTGCGGCTCCTGCGGCGCACTGCACCCGGGTAAGGGATAGGGGTCGACTAGCGGATGCTTAATCCTGTCATCGACATCCACACCCACGTCGTTCCCAAGGGGTGGCCGGAGCTCTCCGTCGCCTGCGGCGGTTCTGGCTGGCCGTGGCTGCGCCTCGACTCCGAGCACGAAGCCATGATCATGGTGGGGGAGACGGAGTTCCGGCCGATCGACGCCCAGTGCTGGGACGCCCCCACCCGACTGGCCGATATGGACGCAGACGGTGTGGACGTCCAGGTTGTTTCGCCGACCCCGGTCTTCTTCTCCTACGACCGCCCGGCCGATCAGGCGGTCAAGGTCGCCCGGATCTTCAACGATCTCACCCTGGAGCTCACCGCAGCCGGCGGTGACCGCCTGATCCCGTTCTGCCAGGTCCCGTTGCAGGACCCGGACGCGGCCTGCGCCGAACTGGACCGCTGCCTCGCCGCCGGTCACGTCGGCGTCGAGATCGGTAACCACGTCGGCGACCGTGACCTCGACGACGAGGGCATCGTCACGTTCCTGCAGCACTGCGCCGAGGTGGGGGCCCCGGTCTTCGTCCACCCGTGGGATATGCCCAGCGGTCCCCGGTTGGACCGCTGGATGGCCCGCTGGCTCACCGGGATGCCCGCCGAGAGCCACCTGTCGGTGTTGGCGCTCATCCTCGGCGGGGTCTTCGACCGGGTGCCGCCGTCGCTGCAGCTCTGCTTCGCCCACGGCGGCGGCAGTTTCCCGTTCTGGCTCGGCCGGGTCGACAACGCCTGGCATCGGCGGGGTGACCTGGTCCGCGGCCGCTCCGCCCATCCGCCCAGCCACTACCTCGACCGATTCTTCGTCGACACGGTGGTCTTCGACCCGGCGGCGCTGCGGCTGCTCATCGAAACGATGGGGGAGGACCAAGTCGTTCTGGGCAGCGACTACCCGTACCCGCTGGGGGAGCGGCCGGTCGGAAAGGTGGTGCGCGACGCCGACTTCCTCACCGCCGATCAGCGCGTCAAGCTGCTATCGGCCAACGCCCGGCGTTTTCTCGGCGAGCCGGCTTCGCTTTAGCCGGCCCCGCCGGTTTAGCCGGCCGTAGTGCGGGCACGCAAACGATCCGAGGCGTGTGAATTCGCTTTCCGGCCGGAAGGCATCGGCCGGGCAAGGAGGTCGACGTGCCCGAACAATATCCGGCGCGCCACGTCGAAGAAATGATTGGTCACGGCGAGTACGGCCCCGGAGCCCTCGAGGACGTGACCGTACCGCCGACGGACGAATGGCGGGAGGCACAGGAGCGCGACGTCGACGACCCCGCAGACATCGCGGTGGACCTCGACGAGCTGCGCGATGGCGGCCCCACCCGCTTCGGCCCCGCGATGACCACCACCGGCGGCACCGCCGGCCCGGCGAGCAGCCGGCGGCGCCCGGCCAGCCCCGGAGGAAGAGGCCGAGGCGGAAAGGGCAAGGTGGCGCAGATCACCACCGGTGATGCGGCCACCGGCGAATACCGCACCCCGTCGAGCGGCTCGACCAGCGACGCCGAGGGGCCCGCCGGCCAGATCGGCAACTTCACCGACCGGTAAGACCGATCTGAGAGCGATATCCGGTCCGCCGAGGATGTGGGGCATCCGCGGGCACGGGTGCATCCGGCTAGGCCACAGGAGGGCGGACAGCGGTCGACGCCCTCCGTTTGTGGTGGGGGCGGCCGGGTACGCCGGAGGTGCCGGAGCCGTAGCAGAAGACGCTACAGCGGCCGGGCAAGCAAACGGGAGCCAAAGGACCACGAGGAGGGGACAGATGAGCTCCGCTACTGCGCCCACCAGGGCACCCGCGAGGCCGACGGCGGACCTGGACACGCGCGAGATGCAGATGCCCAGCATGCAGCCGATCGAGCCGCTTCCCGCGGGCGAGACCAAGCCGGCGCTCAAGACCACCGAGTTCTACATTTATTTGGCTGCGGTGGCCGGTGTGCTGATCGCCTCGCAGCTGGTTGACAGCGGTGCCGGCGGCACGGATGCCTTCCGGGCGGACAAGGCCTGGTGGTTCATCTCGCTGCTGACGATCGGTTACCTGATCAGCCGAGGCCTCGCAAAGGCAGGTAGCCGCTACCGCTCAGCGGAAGAAGGCAAGTCGCGTTAATGCTTTGACCGAGGAGGATGAACCCTTGCGGGGGTCGCGCCAGCGTCAGCCGGCGCGACTCCTCTGCGTCTCGGCGCCAACGCCCGGCCCACCGGACGTTAGCGCTGGCCCGGCGAGCACTACCGGGATTTTGCCACCGTAAGCAGGACGACCGCATCGTCAATCGCCTGTAGCGCGTGCCGGGCCTGCGGGATGACGAGCAGATCACCCTGCCTCCCCGGCCAAGTGGTCTCACCACTGCTCAACTCAACCCGCCCCTGCAGAACAAGCAGGGTGGCCTCACCCGGATTCTCATGCTCGGCCAGGCCCGACCCCGCCCGCAGCGCAAGCACCGTCTGCCGGAGCACCTGCTCGGCTCCGCCGTAGACCGTCTGAGCACTGCGACCCGCCGTGGCCCCCGCTGCCTTCCTGGACAGGTCCCGACCGACCTCGTCCAAACTCAGCGCTTCCATTCCTGCCGTTCCTCCTCGTGTGACCCCGGACCCGATCCAGGGGCTGGCCATGTCGAGCACGCGAACCGCGATACCTCCAACGCCGATCTTTGTAGTGGCCGGGAGCGACCGGGTGCGTGCCGGTCGGCGTCGTCACCGGACTAGCGTGACCTGTATGGGAACGCCGACCCGCTGGGCCACCGAGACGGGGCCCGGACACTCGCAGTGGTACATCGAACGATTCCGTCGCATGGCGGCCGAAGGGGTGGATCTCGCCGGCGAGGCGCGGCTGTTGGACGCAATGCTGAAGCGTGGCTCGCGGATCCTGGATGCCGGCTGCGGACCGGGGCGGGTGGGGGCCGAACTCGCTGCCCGCGGACATCAGGTGATCGGGGTGGATGCCGACCCCGAGTTGATCGAGGCCGCGAAGCTGGACCATCCCGGCCCGGTGTGGCTGGTCGGGGACCTTGCCGACCTCGACCTCGCCGCCGCCGGTCATCCGGACCCCTTTGATGCCGCAGTTGTGGCCGGAAACGTGATGACCTTCGTCGCCCCCCGTACCGAACGGGCCGTCCTGACCCAGATTGCCCGGCATCTGCGCCCCGATGGTTTTGCCGTCGTCGGGTTCGGCACCGGCCGGGGGTATCCGCTGGCTGACTTCGACACCGACCTTCTCGCCGCCGGGTTTCTGCTCGAACACCGCTTCGCGACGTGGGACCTGCGCCTCTGGGAGCCCAGCGCCGACTTTGCCGTCAGCGTACTCCGCCGCCCCGCTGAACAACTTTCTCGGGGCGGACAATGAGGAACAGGGCCGGGAACGCATCGGACCTCAACCGCGTCCCGTGCTCCTGGCCCGCGTGGTGCAGACGGTGCCGCTGCGACTGATTTGGTCGGTGGAGTAGACGACCGCAACGGAGAAGCAGTAGTCCAGGTTCGGGTTCAGCCCGTACAAGATGTGGCGGGCGGTCCCGGGCGGCAGCTCCTGAAATGCCCGCGGCGGCTGGCCGTCCCGGCCACCGGAGACGACGATCGGACCCTCAGCGCCGGACGGATAGATCCAGGTGAGCGTGACGGCATCCCGGGTGTCGCGCAGCGCCAGCCCGGTGGGTGGCTCAGCAGGCTCCGCCGAGGGCGTCGTCGGCCCAGGGGCTGCGGAGGCGGTGGGGGAGGCGGGTGGGGTGGTCGCCAGCGTCTCGGACGAAGCCGACCAGGTGTGATCGCCGGCGACCAGGGCGATGCCAGCGCCGACGGCGACCGCGCCCAGCAGCAGGATGACCAGTCCGGTGACGCTGACCGGCAGGGATCGCCGCTGCAGCGGTGGAAATGCGGCAGCGGGTGGTTCCTCCGCCCCTGGCTCCCGGGCCGGTCGGACGCGCCATACCCCGGGCTCCTGTCCCGTCATCGCCTCGGGCGGGCCGTCGGCCCCCGGGATGGCCGTCTCCGGCGGCCGCAGCGGCTCCTCCTCCCCGACCGGATCGCGGCGAGCCCCCCGATCGGAGGCAGCCGCCGCGGCTGTCGCGGCCGGCGTGGATGGGGGCGGCGGCGCGGCTGATGCTGGGGCCGGGGGGGTGTGCAGCAGCTCCGGGAGCGCCGACGGCGGCGAACTCGGCCGGGTCGAGCAGATGTGAGCCGGATCGCCCGAACTGCTGGCGAGCGCCGTCACCTGATCGGCCAGGGAATGGCCGGGGGGTAGGTGGCGGCGGCACAATCGCTCGGCCAGCGCGAAGCGCTCATCGGCATCAACAACCCGGCCGCAGTCCCGCTCCATCGCGCCCAGCCGGGCAAGCATCTTGATGCCGTTGGCGTTGCTCTCGCCGTAAACCTCGTGGTGCAGCGCCCAGGCCTCGGCCAACCGTTCACGGGCCGCTGTGCACTCGCCGCGGGCGTGCTCCACCGTGGCGAGGTCAGCCTCTGCAGCCAGCACCCGCAGCGAGTCCGGGCCGTCGAGAGCGGCCAGCCCGGTGATCACCTGCCGGTACAGGTGGGCTGAGCGGGCATGGCTGCCGACCCGGTGGAGCACGGCGGCCAGGGTCGCGCCCGCGGCGATGCTCTGCTCATCGCCCGGCCCGTACTCCCGACTGATGGTGGAGTAGGCGAGCGCGGCCCAGTGACGCGCCGCGTTCGGCTCCCCGAGCGCCAGCAGCACCCGGGCGTGTAGGGCCGCCGCAGCGGCGAGCCCGGGATCCACGTACCCCTCGCCGCTGTCGGCGGCGGGGCTGGCGGCCAGGGCCCGGTCGAGGAGGTCACGCGCTCCGGCGAGGTCGCCGGCGGCGACGAGCTGGTGCGCCTGGGTGGTGAGTTCGTCAAAGCCGTGAAGCACGCCTCATCGTGCTTGGTTGGCGACGTTGAGTACAAGCATCCGGGCCGGCAGTAGTTTTCGCATCGCGTCAAACAGCATCGAATATCGCAGTTACCGTGAACGCATGGCTGTCCAGCGGCTCAACCATGCCGTCCTCTACGTCAGGGACCTTGCCCGCAGCGTCGCCTTCTACCGGGACGTCCTTGGCTTCCGGCTGATCCCGATGACCCCGGAGAACTTCACCACGGCCGCGTTCCTGCAGGCCCCCGGATCCACCAACGACCACGACCTGGGCCTCTTCGAGCTAGGAGCCGCCGCCCGCCCGTCCCAGGCAGGACGCACCACCGTTGGCCTCTACCACCTCGCCTGGGAGGTGGACACCCTCGACGAGCTGGAGGCGCTCGCCAAGCGCCTGGCCGAAGCCGGTGCCCTCCTCGGCTCCTCCGACCACGGCACCACCAAGAGCCTCTACGCCAAGGACCCGGACGGGCTGGAGTTCGAGGTGGTCTGGCTGGTGCCAGCGGATCTGCTCGACGAGGCGGCGATCGATGCGCGCAAGCGCATCCGCCCGTTGGACATCGAACGGGAGAAGCAGCGGTACGGCGCCCAGACCCGTGGTGGCGTCGGCATCTCCACGCCGGCCTGACCAGCCCCCGCTACCGGCCGGCCAGCAGTCGAGTAACCGCCTTGTCCACGTCGAGGTGGTCACTCTCCCGGCCCCGGGGCACCACCACGTACGTCCGCCGCAGGAACCGGACCAGGACGCTGCGCGGCACCTCGAACAGAGCGTTGCCGTCGGGCGAGGAGAGCGCCAGTGCGACGAAGTCGCCGCGCGGTGTGGCCCACGGCCAGACCCGTACGTCGCCGATCCCGGCGGGTTCGTCCAGACCGGTGATGAGCAGTTCCCGGGCGAACGACCAGCTGACGGCCTCGCCGCCGGCGGATTCTGCATGGAACAGGACATGCACCGCGTACGGGTCAACTGGGTCGTAGCGCAGGCTGGCGCGCACCGGCAGGGCGGTGGCGTCAGGTGCGACAAGCCGTAGCGATGTTTCGACCTCAACCGTCGTCGGCCGAATGACACTCATAGATGTTCTCCCCCCGGCACCGCTGCGGGACGCGCTGTCCCGCCTTTCCCCATACTCAGGCGATCCTTCTCGTTACGCTCCGCCATACGCTGATCTCACCCAGTAGTGGGAAGACGGATCCGAAGGGCCTCGCGAGTGCCGAAGTTCTTGTAGCATTTTCGCTTCTGCCCACGTGTTCGGTGCCGCCCGGCGTCGGGTGGTTCAGACGTCGACTCACTCCGGTAACGTCCAGTGGTCCCGTCCGGTGACGGCCCGAGGAAACAGTGGGGAGCAAAATGGTGCAAAAACCATCCTCAACGAGGCATAGGGCCTCGGATGTCGCGACGAGGATGGCCCAGGTCGACATCACGGTGCAGGTGCGATGACGACGGTGGAGAAGCGGGGGTACGGTGTGCCGGAGGACGAGGACGCCGCCCAGGGCCGGGGATCCGCGCCGGGTAGGCCCGCGGGGCTGGTGAGGCCGGTCAGGCGCTGGCGTCGCCTTCGTACCACTCTCGACCTGATCCGGGCCAACCCGACCGGACGGGCTGCTCTCCGGATATTCGTGGCGGTAGCGGGCGCCATCGTGGTGGTTATCGGGATCGTCCTCATCCCGCTGCCGGGGCCCGGCTGGCTGATCGTCATCGCTGGCCTGGGCATCTGGGCTGTCGAGTTCCACTGGGCCCGGCGCCTGCTGGCGTTCACCCGCCGCAAGGTTCAGGCCTGGACCCGGTGGGTCGGCCGCAAGTCGTGGCCCGTACGGATGGGGATCGCGGCGTCCGGGCTGGCCTTCGTCAACGTCGTGGTCTGGCTGTCGCTCAAGTACAGCCTCGGAATCGATCTCGTAGCTGGCGTGCTGCGCTACCTCGCGACCCACTGACCCGGATGTGCGGGACGGTGCCCGGATCAGGTACAGTCGTCCCCGCTGAGGGCGATTAGCTCAGCGGGAGAGCGCTTCGTTCACACCGAAGAGGTCACTGGTTCGATCCCAGTATCGCCCACCATCTATATTCGCAGGTCAGTAGCCCGTTGCCAGAGTCGTTGGTAACGGGCTATTCGTTTGTTGCTCCTTACTTTGGGAGCAAACTGGGAGCACCAAGATCATCGCGCTTGTGCTGCTCAGGATGGCGCGGAATGGCGGCGCCGG
>DASULK010000044.1:0-7853 GCA_036278255.1 Micromonospora sp. | reverse complement strand
GGGGCCGCCGTGCTCGACGAGGTGGCCGAATACGGGGACCAGCAGTGATCAGTCGATCAGTGGGCGGTGAAACCGACCGCCCGAGGCCCGGCCTCGGCGATCTCGACGTAGGCGACCTTGCTCACCGGGACGATGATCCGCCGACCCCGCTCGTCGGTCAGCGACAGGGTGCCGTCCTTCTTCGCGATGGCTTCGGTCACGATCTTCTCAATCTCGGCCGGCGTCTGCCCGCTCTCCATGACCAGCTCACGAGGCGCGTACTGCACACCGATCTTGACCTCCACAGGGCCCTCCTCGATCCGGCCAGAAATGTGTCTGATGGCCCATACGGCGCGCCCCCGTTCGGCGGACGCTCTTAGCGAAGGCTAGCCGATCGGCACTGTCTGCGGTCAGGCTGACTCGCCCTGCAGTGGGAAGCTGGCGATCCCGCGCCAGGAGAGCACAGCCAGCAACTCCTCCGCCTCGTGTTTGGGCACCTGGCGGCCACCGGCCAGCCAGAACTGCGCCGCCGTCACCGCAGCCCCCACCAACCCGGAGGCCAGCAGTTCAGCCCGCGGCCGGCTGACCCCGGTGCTCGACATGATCGTGCCGGTGATCGCCGTGATGCAGTCCTGCTCCACCCGTTCAACCCGCTCGCGTACCGCCGGCTCGCTCCGCAGGTCAGATTCGAAGACGAGCCGGAACGCCCCGCTCTCATGGGCGATGAAGTCGAAGTAGGCACCGACCGCACCCCGGACCCGCTCCTTGTTGTCGGTGGTGGCCTGCATGGCCTCACGGACCCGGGCCACGAGCGCGTCGCTGTGGGTATCCAGCAACGCGAGGTAGAGCTCCAGCTTGCCGGGGAAGTGCTGGTAGAGCACCGGCTTGGAGACCCCGGCCCGCTCGGCAATGTCATCCATCGCCGCGGAATGGTAGCCCTGCGCGACGAAGACCTCCTGCGCGGCGGCCAGCAGTTGCTTACGTCGCGCGGAGCGCGGCAGGCGTGTGGGCCGTCCCGCCACCTGCGCGCCATGGGGCGTCGCTGTCATGACCACCTCCGGATCTCACCGTTGCACGCTATCCTCCTCCACGAGAAGAGCCGTGCCTCGCGCGTTGCCGTTCTACCCTGCGTAGCAACTTATCGCGACCGCCAGCACACGGTAGCCTCAGCGGGGGCAACCCGAGGAGCGCACGGTGGACGAAACAGGGCAACCTGGCGGCGCCACACCGCAAGACGGTGGCGACGAGGCCCGCGGCCAGGCCGACCGACCCTGGATTGGCGGTGGCTGGTCGGCGTCGGAAGCCGCCTGGTCTCCGCCGGTGGCAGGGGGACCGGACTCCGTCCAGCCAACCTGGCATCAAGCGGGGCAGCCGTTCGTCTCCGACAACTGGTCGGAGGCATCGGCCCGTTACGCCGACGTTCTGTCATCGTTGTCCGCTTCGACAGCCGCAGGCGACCTGGAACACGCCCGTAACGGCGTGCGCCGGGGTGAGTGGCCCCCCGGCGGGCAGCAGCGCAGCGAAGGCAGCGAAAGTGAGGATCACATCGATTCCTCAGTAGACGACCTATCAGCGGCGGCCCGGCACCACAGCGACCGGCATTACGGCGACCGACATCACCGCGATCCGCATCACAGCGATCAGCATCACAGCGACCAGCGCCCGGATGAGGCCCCCCACGAGGCCAACCCCGTCCCACGCTTCGACGACGATTCCGGGGACGGCGCGGGTGCCGCGCCGGGTATCCCGTCCCAACGTCGCGGCCCGGCCGGCGATCCTCCGACCGACGACAGCCGCCATGATGGCCGACACATGAGCCGGAAACAGCCGCCCTGGGCGACGGGAGCCGGCCGGTCAGTCGACCCGCCGGAGCCCGGCACGGCCGCTGACCCGCCAGGCCCGCCGCCCGGATGGCACCCGGAACCCTCCGGGGAACGGAATCCGGCGATGCCCTCCGAGTCGGACCGGTCCACACCGCCGTACGACGAGTGGCGCGGGCCGGGCGGACAACCGGCGGAGTGGCGGAGGCCAGAGGGGCATCCGGCGGGTGCGTCGGAGGAGTGGGCCGGGTCGGGAGGACATCCCGCGGGGCCGTCGGAGGAACCGGTACGGCACATGCCGGAGCCGTCGAACCCGCCGCCGACCGAGCAGGCTCGACCCGACTGGTCGTCGGGCTGGACCCCAACCTGGGAATCTGACCACTGGGACGCCGCGGAGCACCACCCGGACATCCCCGCCCACCCCGACCTTGAGCGCCGTTCCGCAGGCCCCGCCCGACCCGGTCCAGGTCAAGCGGCCCCCAGCACCTCCTGGCCCGGGATGGCCGAACCCGGACCGCGTGCTCCGGCACCGGCATTCCGGGCGCAGGAACCTCCTGCGGAGGAACCAGTGGAGGTGGCCGCCTCCACTGAGCCGGCTCCGGACACATTGCCGCAACGGGTGCCGGCGGAACCGGACGTGCCCGCCGTACCGGAACCACCCGCGGCGGAACCACCCGCCGAGACGCCGGAGCTCGCCCGCATCGCCACCCACCTGCGCCGTGAAGACCCGCCCGCACCGGCGCAGGAGCGCCCGGACGGCTTCGACGTCCAGGCGATCCTTGCGGCGGTGGGCGGCGTCGACGGCGTGAGGGACGCCGCCCTGCGCACCACCGAGGACGGCGCCCACCGGTTGCGCCTCGACCTCGCCGACGGTGCCGACCCGGCCGAGGTGAGCCGGCAGGTGGCGCGCCTGCTCCAAGAACGGATGGGCCTCGCCGCCGCCCCACAGGGGCTGCCCGGCGACCGGGACGGCGAGCAGGAGGTGCCCGTGCCCCGACGGCACCGGCGGTCCGCCACGTACCGCGGCCAGGCCGGCGTGGCGGAGCGGATGACTGCCCGCAACCCGCACAGTGACATCGAGGCGCCGTCGCGTCCGTTGCCCACGGGTGAACGGCCCGCCCCCCGCCTGATCATCGACCATGTCCAGGTCAGCACGTTCGGTCTGGACGCCACCGTCGAGGTCCGGCTCGCCTCCGGCGACCAGCAGGCGATCGGCCTGGCCACCGGGCCGGCGGTGGACGGGTACGTGCTGCGGCTCTGCGCGGCTGCGGCGGCCTCGGCGGTCGACGAGCTACTACGCGTCGCCGGGCGCGCCAGCCGTGGCCGCTGCTTCGTCGAGAACGCCGCCATCGTGCCCTTCGGCAGTTGCGACGTCGCGGTTGTGGTCGTCCTGCTGGCCTGCGACGGCTGGGCCGAACAACTCTCTGGCTCGGCACTGGTATCGGGCGACCCACGGCAGGCCGTTGTCCGTGCCACCCTCGCCGCGGTCAACCGGCGCCTGACGGCGCTGCTTGCCTAGGCAGGCACTCTTCGATGCAGACCACGCGCCCACATCCGGTGCTGGACCGCGGCCAGCGTCACCGGAATGTCGGCCGGCACCGGCGTCTGGACCGGCGCAGCCGGCTACGTCGAAGATTCTTCCCGCTCCTCTTCGGTGTGGCCGGCCTGTTTGCCCTGCTCGCGGTGGTCGCATCCGGGGGCATCGACAGCCTCATCGCTGGTGCCGCCCCGCCGGTCACAAGCATGTCCCCGGCCACAAGCATGCCCCCGCCCACCCTGGCGGAGTCGGCGGCAACTGCGGCGGCAACCGGTTCACCCACCCCCGCGGCTTGGGAGATGGTGCCGTCCCCGCAGCCGGAGCCGGTGCTGCGTCTGGCCGGACCGGTCCCGGCTGCCGGGCGGGGCACCTTCGCGTACGCCACCGGCCATGGCGAGGTGCTGGGGCGGGCCGGACCGCTGCGGCGCTACCGGGTGGCGGTGGAGGCCGGTGCGGATGAGGATGTCGAAGAGTTCGCTGAGACCGTCGACCTGGTGCTGGGCGATACGCGTAGTTGGATCGCGAGCGGCCGGCTGCGCCTGCAGCGGGTGCCGGACGGGGCTGGCCACGATTTCACGATCTACCTGGCCACGGCACGGACCGCCCAGAAGATGTGCGCGGCGGGCTGGGTCGACATCCGCATCAACGGTAAACCCTTCACGTCCTGCCGCACCCAAGGGAAAGCGATCATCAACCTTGATCGCTGGCGTCACTCGGTCGACGACTATGTTGCGGCTGAGGTGCCGTTGACCACCTACCGCGAGTACGTGATCAACCATGAGGTGGGGCACGAACTCGGCTACGGGCACGAGCGGTGCCCGGGGGTGGGACGCCCGGCGCCGATCATGCAGACGCAGACCCTCGGACTCAAGGGGTGTACGGCCAACCCGTGGCCGTACCTGGACGGTGTGCGGTACGCGGGGCCACAGGTCTGATTCGCCGACCACATGGTTGCCGGGTGTTACAGGTCATGGTCGATATCTGCTCGACAGGCAACAATGGCTCAGTACGCTATCAACCGATCCCGGGGAGTCCACCGTGTCGCTGCCCCCGCTCGCCGAACCCGCCGCCGAGCTCACCGTTGACGAGATCCGCCGCTACTCGCGCCACCTGATCATCCCCGACGTGGGGATCGAGGGACAGAAGCGGCTGAAGAACGCCCGGGTGCTCTGCGTGGGGGCCGGCGGCCTCGGGTCGCCGGCGCTGCTCTACCTCGCCGCCGCCGGTGTCGGCACCCTCGGCATCATCGACTTCGACATCGTCGACGAGTCGAACCTGCAGCGCCAGGTCATCCACGGCCAGGCCGACATCGGACGCCCCAAGGCCGAGTCGGCCGCCGAGAAGGTGCGGGAGATCAACCCGCTGGTCAACGTCGTGATCCACAACACGGTGCTGGACCGCGACAACGTGCGTGAGATCTTCTCCCAGTACGACCTGATCGTCGACGGCACCGACAACTTCGCCACCCGCTACATGGTCAACGACGCGGCGGTGCTGCTCGGCAAGCCGTACGTCTGGGGTTCGATCTACCGGTTCGACGGCCAGGTGTCGGTCTTCTGGGCCAAGCACGGGCCCTGCTACCGCTGCCTCTACCCGGAGCCGCCGCCGCCGGGCATGGTGCCCTCCTGCGCCGAGGGGGGCGTGCTGGGGGTGCTCTGCGCATCGGTCGGCTCGATCCAGGTCACCGAGGCCATCAAGCTCCTGACCGGCACCGGCGAGACGCTGGTCGGCCGGCTGATGGTCTACGACGCGCTGGAGATGTCCTACCGGAAAATCAAGGTCCGCAAGGATCCCGCCTGCGTGCTCTGCGGTGAGAACCCGACGCTGACCGACCTGATGGAGGACTACGAGGACTTCTGCGGCGCGGTTTCGCCGGAGGCGGAGGCGGCGGCGGTTGACGCGACCATCACCGCGCTGGAACTGAAGGAATGGCAGGACGCCGGCAAGGATCTCTTCCTCGTTGACGTCCGGGAGCCCGCCGAATACGAGATCGTGCAGATCCCCGGCGCCACCCTGATCCCCAAGGGCGACATCGTCTCCGGGGCAGCACTGTCGCGGTTCCCGCAGGACCGGCAGGTCGTGCTCCACTGCAAGTCGGGCGTACGGTCGGCCGAGGCGCTCGCCGCGCTCAAAGCCGCCGGTTTCTCCAACGCGGTGCATGTGCAGGGCGGGGTGCTCTCCTGGATCAAGCAGATCGACCCCTCGCTGCCGACCTACTGACCGTGTCCGCTCCACAACCTGCCTGCGGCACATGACGTCACGGTGCCGCGGGTGTGGGGATGATCCCCGGACACACCGCCCGGCTGGTGGCATCCTGCCCAACTTGCCGAGGCAGCCCACGCAGAGCGCCGGTAACCTCGAGTTCATGATCGACATGGATGCCGCGATCGGTTTCGTCGTGGCCCGTGGGGACACGGTGGACCGTGCCCGGCTTTCCCGGCTGCGGACCGGGGCCGAACCCGACCCGGAGATTCTGGAGAACGCCGAGGTCGGCACGGCCCCGGAAGGTGGGTGGCCCGCAACCTGGAATGGTGAGGTCGCCTCCGTCGACGCCACCTGCTTCCGGCTGGCCGAACTCGACGACCTCGGCGCTCTGGGGCGGCCGGCCGCCCGACGGGCCCTCGACTGGTTGGCCAGCCGGCAGCGGCCCGACGGCATGTGGGAGGAAGACAAGTCTCTCTCCGGACAGGCGCCGCCCTGGGCGCAGCCCGGTGATCCGGAGGCGAAGCTCTACCTCACCGCCAACGTCGGCTTCTGGCTCACCGTCGGCGGCCGGGACGCCCGCACCGCCGGCCCGCTCGACGACCGGGTCGGCGGTGTCTACGCCGGTGTTGTCCTCTCCGCCGCCCGGGCGGTCGCCGACCAACTACGCCCGGACGGCACCTGGCCCTCCTACCTCGCCACCGGTTGGCTGGCCGCCGCCGTGCTGTACCGGCAGCACATGTTCTACGAATCGGCCCGGATCCAGGCGGTGCTCACCGACCGGCTCCCGGACCTGTCCCCGGCTGACGTGGCGGCGATGGCGTCGACGTTGCGTCGGGTGGGCATCGACCGCCATGAGCGGGTGCTGGTCGGGGCGCGGCACCGGTTGGCGGAGACACAACGCAGCGACGGTGGCTGGCCGAGCGACGATGGCGAGCTGTTCGACGTTCACACCACGCTGGCCGCCATCCGCGCCTGCCGGTGAAAGGCTCCTAGCCCCGTACGTGCCCGTCGCCGGTCACCACGTACTTGGTAGAGGTCAGCTCCGGCAGGCTCATCGGGCCGCGGGCGTGCAGCTTCTGAGTGGAGATGCCGAGCTCCGCGCCGAAACCGAACTCACCACCGTCGGTGAACCGGGTGGAGGCGTTGACCATCACCGCGGCCGCGTCGACCCGGGCCACGAACTCGCGCGCCGCCGTCGCCGACTCGGTGACGATCGCCTCGGTGTGCCCGGAGCCGTACCGGCGGATGTGCGCGACCGCCGCCGCCAGCGAGTCGACCACCGCGACCGCGATATCCGCCGAGAGATACTCCGTGTTGTAGTCCTCGTCGGTCGCGGGGACGACGGCGTCGGAATAGGCGACCACCCGCGGATCCCCGTGCACGGTGACCCCGGCCTCGGCGAATGCTGCGAGCATCGGCGGCAGGAAGGCATCGGCGATGTCGGCGTGCACCAGCAGTGATTCGGCGGTGTTGCAGACGGAGAGGCGCTGCGTCTTGGCGTTGAGCACAATCGCCAACGCCTTCTCGACCTCCGCCGCGGCGTCCACGTAGACGTGGCAGTTGCCGACCCCGGTCTCGATCACCGGCACCGTCGACTCCTCCACCACCGTCTTGATCAGGGAGGCGCCGCCGCGCGGGATCAGCACGTCAACCAGGCCGCGGGCCCGCATCAGCTCCTTCACCGATTCGCGGGATGAGGCGTCGACAAGTTGAACAGCGTCGGCGGGCAGCCCGGTGCTCGCCACCGCATCGCGCAGCACCTCGACCAGAGCGGCGTTGGAGTGTGCCGCCGACGACGAGCCGCGCAGCAGCACCGCGTTGCCCGACTTGAGGCAGATGCCGGCCGCGTCGGCGGTCACGTTGGGGCGCGCCTCGTAGATGATCCCGACCACACCGAACGGCACCCGGATCTGCCGCAGCTCCAAACCGTTGGGCAGGGTGCTGCCGCGTACCACTTCGCCGACCGGATCGGCCAGGGCCGCCATCTGCCGCAGCGCGTCGGCGATCGCGGTCACCCGTGCCTCGTCGAGGGCGAGCCGGTCGAGTAGGGCGGCCGACAGCCCCGCATCGCGGCCCGCCGCCAGGTCCGCTGCGTTCGCGGCCAGGATTTGTGGGGTACGGGTGACCAGCGCCTCCGCCATCGCGTGCAGCGCCGCGTCCTTGACGGTACGGGTGGCGGTGGCCAGTTCGTTTGCGGCTTCGCGGGCCCGCCGCGCTTGCTCGATGACGCTCATCGTGAACTCCTTGACTTTAAGAGGGCAGCCCTCTGCAGGTGGAGACGGGAACAGGGGAGCCCTCTTGGCGATTCTGGG
>DASULK010000043.1:0-2286 GCA_036278255.1 Micromonospora sp. | reverse complement strand
AGCAGCTCGCCGACCTGATACCTGCCACTGAGCAGGCGGGACTGCGCGGTCATCTCGTCTGTCGTCCTTCACTCATCGGGTCGTTACCCGGTCTGCACGAATGGAATCGGGGATGCCTCACCCGACCGTACGGGGGCGTCGGGCCAATAGTCGCCTCTGCCGTCCATCTGATAACCAACCGCAATCGTCTGTGAACCGAAAAGGGCCGATGCAGCGGTAGCATCCCTCTGCTTCAACAGGTGAGCGATCACGCCGACGCAGAGGATCAGCAGTACGCCCAGCACCACCGCGAGCGTGATCAATAGTGGGCGGTTGGCTGGAGTGTTCGGGGGCGGCGCGACGACCGGCTGGGGCTGCTCGAGGGAGGGATTCGGGTACGGCCAGCCGGGCGGGGCGGAGATTGCGCCCTGGGGGTACACCCCGGGGCTGATCGGGGTGGGGCTGCCCGAACGGGGGGACGGAACCGGTGGCCGGGACGGGTTGCCATGGACCGCGGGGACGGCCGGATGCGGTGGGTAGGGCGGCAGCGGGCCGGGCGCCGGGGAGGCGGGTTGCGCCGGGTGCGGCCTGACGCGCCCCGGGGCGGGGACAGCGAGCGTGGCAGCGGCCTGCCGGGCCACCACGGCCAGCGCAGCCGCGCTCGGCCACCGGGCGGCCGGATCCTTCGCCATCGCCCGGTCAACGATGCTGCGAACCACCGGCGGGATGTCGCCGGGCAGCGCACGCGGCGTCTCCCGTACGTGTTTCATGGCGATTTCGAATGGATTACTCCCTTCGAAGGGCCGCCGCCCGGAGAGGCACTGGTAGGCCACCACTCCGAGGGCGTAGACGTCGGAGGCGGAGGTCGCGCTCTGCCCGGCTGCCTGTTCCGGCGAGATGTAGGAGGCGGTGCCGAGGACGGAGCCGGCGGCCGTGAGCTGGGCGACCATCGCGGACCGGGCGATACCGAAGTCGGTGAGCACGAGCGTGCCGTTGGGTCGGACCAGCAGGTTGCCCGGCTTGACGTCGCGGTGGACGATCCCCTTCTCGTGGGCGGCGTGCAGCGCCTCGGCGGCCTGGGCCACCAGCGCCATGGTGCGGGCCGGGGTGAGGCGGCCGACCCGGGCCAGGGTGCGGGACAGCGCGTCCCCCTCGACGTACTCCATCACCAGGAAAGCGACCTGCTGGTCGCTGCCGTAGTCGTATACGTCGACCACTCCCGGATGGTTGATGGTCGCCATGGTGCGGGCCTCACCACGGAACCGCTCGGCGAACCCGGGCTCGTCGAGGAGCGCCGGCAGCAGGATCTTCACGGCGACGGTACGGCCGAGCACCTCGTCGGTGCCGCGCCACACATCTCCCATGCCGCCGCCGGCGATACGTTCGTCGAGGCGGTAGCGGTCGCCGAGCTTGACCCCGGGGCTGATCATCTCATCGGCCTCCCCGGTCCTGGATCACCGCGCGCATGATCTGGCCGGCGATCCGGGCCGCTTCAGCGCTGCCGCCCGGCCCCGCCCCCTCCAACAGGACCGCGACCGCGGAGATGGGCTTGTCGTCCTTCAGCACGAACCCGATGAACCAGCCGTGGTGGTCGACGAGGTCCCCGGCCTGCGCGGTGCCGGTCTTCCCGCCAACGGTGTAGCCGCTGATCCGGGCGTTGCGGCCGGTACCTTTCTCGACCACGCTGACCATCATCGTCTGCAGGTCGCGGGCGACCTGGGGGCTGACCGACCGCCGCAGTTCCCGCGGGTTCGCCGTGTAGTAGCTGGTGGTGCGGTCCGGACCGAGGAGTTGCTGCACCAGGTAGGGGCGCATCTGCCGGCCGTTGTTGGCGACCGCGGCGGCCATCATCGCCCCCTCCAGGGGCGTCATCCGGACGTTGTTCTGCCCGATCGAGGACTGGGCCAGTGCCGCCGGGTCCTCGCTGCCGTCCGGGTTCTGCATGTTGCCGGTACGGCTGGCCGCCACCCGGTGGCCGCCGTCGTTGAGCCGCCCGCAGGTCAGCTCCTCGTCTTCGAAGCCGAACCGCTGCGCGGTCTTCTTGATCGTCTCGGAGCCGAGTTCCACACCGAGTTGAGCGAATCCGGTGTTGCAGGATTCGGTCAGCGCGGTGATGAGGCTGACCTCGTTCTGCGGGCAGATCGAGGGGGCGGCGTTGCGGATATCGGAACCGGAGGTCGGGGGCCGGTAGACCGGGCCGGCCGGAATCCTGGTCTCCTTCGTGTAGCCCTTCTCCAGCGCGGCGGCCGCGACGATCACCTTGAACGTCGAGCCGGGCGGAAGCACCTCGGAGAGGGCCCGGTTACG
>DASULK010000042.1:0-11596 GCA_036278255.1 Micromonospora sp. | reverse complement strand
GAACATTCGAGACTTCGCGCGCCTTGCCCGTACCACGCCGCACGCCGGCATCATCCTTGTCTCACCGCAGCGTTTTCCCCGGACCGGCAACGGGCTCTCCCGACTCCACACCGCACTGCACGACCTGCTGGCTCAAGAACGTCTCCTGCCTACAGGCGGGGTGATCTGGCTGGAAGCTGCACCGCGCTGAACCGGGAAGCAGAGGGGCCGCCAGCAGCGGCTACGCCGTCGTTTGCGGCGTCGGCGGGGCCACCGGGTTGGGCAGCGCCCCGCCAAAGCGGCGGTCCCGCTTGGCGTACAACTCGCAGGCGTACCAGAGGTGGCGTCGATCGAAGTCGGGCCAGAGTGTGTCGAGGAAGACCAGTTCGGCGTAGGCGGACTGCCACAGCAGGAAGTTGGAGAGGCGCTCCTCGCCGGAGGGGCGCAGGAAAAGGTCGACGTCGGGGACATCGGGCCGGTAGAGGTAACGGGCGAACGTCTTCTCGTTGATTTTGTTCGGGTCAAGCTTTCCGGCGGCGGCATCCCGGGCGATCGCGGCGGCGGCATCAGCAATCTCCGCCTGCCCGCCGTAGTTGACGCAGAACTGCAGCGTCAGCGTCGAGTTGTGCCGCGACATCTCCTCCGCCGTTCGCAGCTCGTTGATGACGCTCTGCCATAGCCGGCCGGCGCGTCCCGACCAGACCACCCGCACCCCGAGATCGATCAGTTCGTCTCGGCGGCGGCGGATCACATCGCGGTTGAACCCCATCAGGAAACGCACCTCATCCGGCGAGCGCCGCCAGTTCTCGGTGGAGAAGGCGTACGCCGACAGGTAGGGAATGCCGAGTTCGATCGCGCCGAGGATGGTGTCGAAGAGGGATAACTCCCCCGCCTCGTGCCCTTTGCTGCGCGGCAAGCCACGCTGCTTCGCCCACCGGCCATTGCCATCCATGACAACAGCGACGTGCCGCGGCAGCGCATCGGCGGGCAACGCGGGCGGCCGGGCCCCCGACGGGTGAGGGGCCGGCGGCACCGGCTGCCGACGGGTGATGGAGGGGCTCACTGTGACACTCTCCCGCTTTCTCTATCCGGACCACTCCGGTCGACCAGCGGCAGCGAGCGTAACCCGCGCTCCAGATGCCACTGCAGGTGAGCCGCGACCAGTCCACTGCACTCCCGGCGGCTGCTGGTGTCGGCCGCACCGGCCACCTGCCAATCACCGGTCATGAGGGCGGACATCAGATCGAGGGTGGCCGGCGCCGGATGGACCGCCCCGGGCGGCCGGCAGTCCGGGCACACCGAGCCCCCAGCCGGTACGGAGAAGCCACGATGCGGCCCGGCCGTCCCGCAGACGGCGCAAGCCGAGAGGGCCGGCGCCCAGCCGGAGAGGCTCATGCCCCGCAGCAGGTAAGCGTCGAGGACGAGGGTACTGGCGTGGGCACCGTCGGCGAGGGTCCGCAACGCGCCCAGGGTGAGCCGGAAAAGCTGGGTCGCCGGCTCCCGCTCGACCGGGGTGAGCCGTTCGGCGGTCTCGGCGATGGCGCTGGCGCTGGTGTAGCGGGGGTAGTCGTTAAGGAACCGCTTGCCGTACAGGTTGATGCCTTCGGCCTGGCTGATGCTGTGCAGCGAGTTGCGGTGGTCGTCCAGGTTGCCGGCGATCTGCAAGTCGACGTGGCCGAAGGGTTCCAGTCGAGCCCCGAAACGGGAGGTGGTTCGCCGGACCCCGCGGGCCACGGCCCGCAGCCGGCCGTGCCGGCGGGTCAGCAGGGTGATGATCCGGTCGGATTCACCGAGCTTCTGCACACGCAGAACCACCGCGTCGTCGCGGTAAAGCTTGCGGCGGTATCCGGGCACCCACCTATTGTCTACCCCCACCCGGACCGGGCGGCTCCCACCCTGACCGTCGTCAGGGTCGGACTCCAGGGTCAACTCGGGGCCGACGCCGGATGCCGCTGGCGTGGACCGGTCATACGCTGCTCGGCATGAACGCCTCACGCACCGCAAGCGCCGCCGTCAGCTTGCTCACGTTCGTCGCCCTGGCCGGGTGCGTCCGAATATCCCCGCACCAACTTGTCTTCGACAAGACCGAAGACGTCAAGATCACTGAGATCGCTGTGACCCCCGGAAGCGGCGATGTGACGGTTCGTACCGCCGCGGTCTCTATGGTGCAGATTAAACGGACGGTACGCTACCGCGGGGACGAGCCGGATGCGAACTATCGGATCGAGGGCACGGTGCTGACCGTGGATACCCGCTGCGGCAGAAACTGTTCGGTCTCCTACGACATCACTGCGCCGCAAGGCGTCGCCGTCGGCGGAAGCACCGGCTCCGGCGACCTGACATTGACCAATGTCGGCCGGGTGGACGTGGCGACCGGCTCAGGGTCAATCACCGTGCAGGGTGCCTCCCAAGCCGTACGGGCGGAGACCGGCTCCGGCGACATCACCGTCACCGACGGGCTCGGGCCGGTGAGCGTGGAAGCCAAATCTGGGTCCGTCGTGGGCCGGGGACTCGGCGGGGGCGAGGTGTCGGTTCGCACCAACTCCGGCGATGTCAGTCTGACGCTGGATACGCCCCAGAGCGTACGGCTGTCGGTCGGCAGCGGCGACGTGACGCTGTCGGTCCCGACCGGTAGCTACCGAGTCAGCGCCCGCACCAGTTCGGGGGATCAGGACATCCGGGTGCCCTCCGACCCCGCTGCACCGTTCCTGCTCGACCTGAGCAGCCGCAGCGGCGACATCGAACTCAGCTACCGCCTCTGAGCTCGACCAGGACGATGTGTGCCGACGGGAGAGCCGGGGGCACTGCACGCCCCCGCGGGTCAACGTCGGCCGGCGCCCATCCGCTCGCGGGCCTCCGCTGCCTCGTCGGCGGGTCGGCGCGGACCGGGCAACCGCCCCTGGTCGCCGCTGCCGCTCGCCGGGCGGCCGGCGGGCAGCAGTTCGGGCCGCCGCCGGGCGGCGAGATCCTCCACCCAGCCGAAGAGGGCGATGACCACCGCGATCAGGGCTGCTACGACAGCCAGACGTACGGTGAGCCCGACCGGGTCCAGCTTCCAGCCGGGGGCCCCGGTGAGCATGGCGAGTCCGACAACGATCGGCATATGCCAGAGGTAGACGGTCAACGCACGCCGGTTGAGCAGCGTCACGGCACGGCTGAGCGGGGCGTACCGGTCCACCCAGGCGGCGCCGGCCGGGGCCAGACCGAGCAGGAGCAGGATGAACGCCGCGGACCAGAGGCCGTTGCCGAGGCGGATGCCGTTCAGGTCGTAGCCGTTGGATCCGGGATGGGTGAAGATCCAGGCTCCGCCGAGCGTAGCCAGCACGCCGGCGAGGGGCAGCAGCATCCGACGGGCCATCCGGCGCAGCATTCCGTCGTGGTGGGCGAAGCCGAGCAGCCACGCGCCGAAATAGAGACCGAATTCCCGGAGCACCAAGGGCGCATCCGGGACCCGGAGTTCGACGACGACCAGCAGGAGGTACGGAGCCAGCACGGTTGGAATCGGCCAACGACGGAACAGCCACAGCGCCAGCGGCGAGGCGAGCACAAACCACAGGTAGTCGCGCAGGTACCAGACCGGTCCGGTCATCGTTGAGCCCCAGGAATCGCTGGGGGGACTCGCTACCGGCAGCAGCCAGCGCAGCAACCGCCACGATACGGGCAGTTCCGTGAGGAGCAGCATGGCGGGCACCATGATCGCCGCGAAGGCCCAGAGGGAGGGGAGCAGTCGGCGCAGCCGTCGCGCGACGGCCCGTACGTCCGCCCGGTCCAGGGAGGCCGCCATAAGCGAGCCGGCGAGTGCGAACATCACCGCCATGGCCGGGAAGACCAGGGTCAGGAAAGCCCAGTTGGTCGTGTGGTAGACGACGACTCGAACGATGGCTAGAGAGCGAAGAAGGTCGATATATCTATTGCGCATTCAGTCTGCAGCTACAACGCCGGGGGACGGGGGTGTTGCAGCTCCTACCCTGGGGCACAGGTAGGCAAACCTCCCAACCACGGACAATCGAGTGATCTACCCCACATTGGCGCGGGCCAAGTGCCCACACGCTTCATTCATAGCCCCGGTCACGCTCAAAAGCCCAGTCTGCGCAGCTGCTTCGGATCCCGCTGCCAGTCCTTGGCCACCCGCACATGCAGGTCGAGGTAGACCCGCGTGCCGAGCAGGGTCTCGATCTCCCGCCGCGCGCGGGTGCCGACGTTCTTGAGCCGGCTGCCGCCAGCGCCGATCACGATCGCCTTCTGACTGGGGCGCTCCACGTAGACGTCCGCGTAGATCTTCATGATCTCGTCTTCGGGGATCATCTCCTCCACCACCACCGCGATGGAGTGCGGCAGCTCCTCACGTACGCCCTCCAGCGCCGCCTCCCGAATCAGCTCGGCGACCATGACGATCTCCGGCTCGTCGGTGAGCATGTCATCCGGGTAGAGCTGCGGCGAGGGCGGCAGGTACGTGGTCATCACGTCGACCAGCGTGTCGATCTGGTAGCCGGAGAAGGCGCTGACCGGCACCACCTCGGCAAAATCACCCAGTTCACTCACGGCGAGCAGCTGCTCGGCCATCCGCCTCTTGTCGACC
The DNA here is from genome assembly GCA_036278255.1 of Micromonospora sp. Lineage (GTDB taxonomy): Bacteria > Actinomycetota > Actinomycetes > Mycobacteriales > Micromonosporaceae > DASULK01. Next base: position 7,038 of record DASULK010000042.1, on the reverse strand, counting down.
AGGTCAGCCTTGGTCACCACCGCCAGCACGGTGGCTTTCAGGTCCGCCAGTTCACCGCTGATGAAACGGTCACCCCGCCCGATCGGCTCATCGGCCGGGATGCACAGACCGACCACATCGACCTCGCTCCAGGTCTGCCGGACCAGGTCGTTGAGGCGCTCACCGAGCAGGGTCCGCGGGCGGTGCAGCCCCGGGGTGTCGACCAGGACGAGTTGGGAGTCCGGCCGGTGCAGGACAGCCCGGATGATGTGCCGGGTGGTCTGTGGCTTGTTCGAGGTGATGGCGATCTTCTGACCGACGATCGCGTTGGTCAAGGTTGACTTGCCGGCGTTGGGCCGTCCGACAAGACAGGCGAACCCAGCCCGGTACGGCTGATTACCGCCCTCTGCGGCAGCCCGGTTCACGCCGCCTCCCTCATCCGCGACAGCGTCATTCGACCACCGTGCCGAGCAGGGTGCCATCCGGGGCGGCCACATGAACCGGCGCATCACTGGCCAGATCGCGGACGGCGGCGTGGCCGGCACCATCGAGGGTGGAGGCCTCGGTGACGACCGCGGCTGCTTCCAGCCGGGTGGCGCCGGCCGCGACCGCCGAGGCGACGGCGAACTGCAGCGCCGTCAACGCCAGCGAGGGCAGGGCGACACTGGCCCCGGCGTAGGTGCGGCCATCCTGGTCGCGGACAGCCGCGCCTTCGACCGCCCCGATCCGGGCCCGCGCGCTGCGAGCCAGAGTCACCAGTTTGGCGTCCTCGGCGCTCAACTCAACGCCCGCGGGGCCCCCCGGCCCAGCGATAGCGGTAGCTGCGGCTAGCTCAGACATCAGCGGGTTGCCTCTCCTTGTCCCGTTTCTGCTTCCTGGACGGCGTCTCCTGCCGTCTCCGGCTTCCTGACGTCGGCGATTCCGCCGGCTCCCCGGTCCGGTCCGGAGCTTCCGCCCCCTCCTGCCCGTCGCCGTCCCCGATCCGCCGCACCAGGACCGATTCAATCCGGTTGCGGCGGCCCGCGGCCCCCTCGGCGGTCAACCGGAGCCCCCCCACGTCGGCTTCCGCGCCGGCTATCGGGACCCGGCCCAGCGCCTGGGCGAGCAGGCCGCCCACCGTCTCCACCTCGTCGTTGGGCAGTTCCACGTCGAAAAGTTCGCCGAGGTCCTCGATCGGCAGCCGGGCGGTGACCCGGACGGTGCCGTCATCGAGGTGCTGCACCGGGGGGCGCTCAATGTCGTACTCGTCGGTAATTTCGCCGACGATCTCCTCCAGGATGTCTTCGATGGTGACCAGGCCGCCGGTGCCACCGTACTCGTCGACGACGATCACCAGGTGGTTGCGGGCCGCCTGCATCTCCGACAGGAGGTCGTCGACCGGCTTGGACTCCGGTACGAAGGTCGCCTCCCGCATCACGTCGACGACCGGGGTCTCATCCGCGCCCGCACCGCTCTGCGTCCGGCGGATCACATCCTTGAGGTAGAGCACCCCGAGCACATCGTCGACGCTCTCACCGATCACTGGGATCCGGGAGAAGCCGGAGCGGAGGAAGAGGTCAAGCCCCTGCCGCAGGGTCTTATACCCCTCGATCCATACCATCTCGGTGCGGGGCACCATCACCTCACGGGCGATCGTGCCGCCCAACCGGAACACCGAGTCGATCATCTGACGCTCGCCGTGCTCGACCACCCCGCGCTGTTCCGCCAGGGTCACCAGCTCGCGTAACTCGATCTGGGTGGCGAATGGGCCCTCCCGGAAACCCCGCCCGGGAGTCACCGCGTTACCGATCAGGATCAGCAGCGAGGCGAGCGGGTTGAGGGCCCGCCCCAGCCACCGCACCAGCCCGGCGGTGGCGAGCCCCACCGAGTAGGCGTGCTGCCGGCCGATGGTGCGGGGCGCGACGCCGACCACCACGAAGCTGACCACCGTCATCGCACCGGCCGTGATCAGCGCTGCGGTCCAGCCTGCGCCGAAGGTGTCGACCGCTACCAGGGCAACCAGGGTGGTCGCGGTCAGTTCGCAGAGCAGCCGCAGGAGCAGGAGCAGGTTGACGTGGCGGACGGCATCAGCGGCAACGATCTGCAGCGCACGCGCCCCACGGGTTCCGTCGCGGGCCATCTCGGCGGCGCGGGCCGGCGAGACGGCGGCAAGCGCCGCGTCGGCCATCGCGAAGAGCCCGGCAAGCACCACCAGACCAGCGGCGACGAACAGCAGCTGCAGATCAGGCAGGTCGGCGGCGACCGCGGAGGTGGCCCGGGCCGCCAGCGGCGCCAAATACTCGGACATCACTTCGTCTGCGCAACCCGCCAGCTGGACAACAACCGCGTCTGCAGCGCGAACATCTCCCGTTCCTCCTCCGGCTCGGCGTGGTCATAGCCGAGCAGATGCAGAACTCCGTGCACGGTCAACAGGTGCAGCTCATCTTCGGGCGAGTGGCCAGCGACGGCCGCCTGCCCGGCTGCGACCTCGGGGCAGAGCACGATGTCGCCGAGCAGGGCCGGCTCGGCGCTCGCCTCGCCCGGGCCGTGGTCGATGCTCCCCTCATCCATGGGGAAGGCGAGCACATCCGTCGGCCCTTCCTCGCCCATCCAGCGGTGGTTGAGCTCGGCCATATAGTCGACGTCAACGAACAGCACCGACAGTTCGGCGAGCGGGTTGACCCCCATCTCGTCGAGGGCGTGACGGGCGACGGCGAGAACCCCGTCGGCGTCGATCTCGACACCCGACTCGTTAGCGATCTCGATGGACAACTGTTTCCCGTTCCCCCGAAGAATTAACGACGCCGGCCCGCACGGCCGCCCTGCGCGGCGCGGTTCGGTACGGCATGCACCCCGGCCCCCTGCCGGGACTCACGGTCGGCGTCCCACCGGGCGTACGCGTCGATGATGTCGCCAACGAGCCGGTGCCGCACCACGTCGGCGCTGCCCAGTTGGGCGAAATGCACGTCTTCGACGTCCTCCAGGATGTCGCGCACCACCCGCAGCCCACTAGTCGTGCCGCCCGGCAGATCGACCTGGGTGATGTCACCGGTAACCACGATCTTCGAGCCGAAGCCGAGACGGGTGAGGAACATCTTCATCTGCTCCGGCGTCGTGTTCTGCGCCTCGTCGAGGATGATGAACGCGTCGTTCAGCGTACGACCCCGCATGTAGGCCAGCGGTGCCACCTCGATCGTGCCGGCCGTCATCAGCTTCGGGATGGAGTCCGGGTCGAGCATGTCGTGCAGGGCATCGTACAGCGGCCGCAGGTAGGGGTCGATCTTCTCGTAGAGAGTGCCGGGCAGGAACCCGAGCCGTTCCCCCGCCTCGACCGCCGGCCGGGTCAGGATGATCCGGTTGACCTGCTTGGCCTGCAACGCCTGCACGGCCTTGGCCATCGCCAGATAGGTCTTACCGGTACCGGCGGGGCCGATACCGAAGACGATGGTGTTGACGTCGATCGCGTCGACGTACCGCTTCTGCCCCAACGTCTTGGGCCGGATCGTGCGTCCGCGTCGGGACAGGATGTTGAGGGTCAGGACCTCGGCGGGCCGCTCGGAGGTGCCCTGTTCGAGCATCCCGACGGTGCGCTGGACGACGTCGGTGGTCAGTGTCTCGCCCTTCTCGATCAACTCAAGCAGTTCGGTGAAGAGTCGCTCGGCGAGCGCGTTGTCGGCGGGAGCGCCGGTGATGGTGATCTCGTTGCCCCGCACGTGCACGTCACTGGCGAGGGAACGCTCAACGAGCCGTAGTATCTCGTCTCCTGTGCCGAGCAGGTTGACCATCATCTGCGCGTCAGGAACCGTGATCCGGGTCTGCACCCGGGGCTGCCCGGGTGGTTGAGTGTCGGTCATGGGTCGGGCCTCCGGCCCTGTGCCACCTGCTCTCCGTCTCGGTGCCGCCACCCCATTTCGGGCTCGCGGACGCTGTACTCATCGTATCGGCTCAACGCCCGCGGCACGCTGCCCAATTCCGGGTGATCGGTCGGGTCCGGTCGCCCGCGTTCTCGCTCTGATGGCCGGGATGGCATCGCAGAGCTCCAGCGGGGATCCGACGGAGGAACTCTGCGGGATCAAGCGGACAGAAAGTCCGAAATAGCTCATGGCGACACCACCTTGAATTGATGTCCTCCTATATTTAAGGCTATCTCATCTTGTCCCGCTCGTCACGAAAGGTGAGCCAATGTCCGCACACAGAATCCGCAGACCGCTGATCACCCTCCTGGCCGGCCTGGTCGCGCTGCTCGGTGCCCCGCTCGTCAACGCCGCACCGGCCTCCGCCAACGTCCTCGCCGCCCAAGTCTGCTACGACAACAGCCAAGCCGGCGTCTTCGCCTCCACCGCCAACCAGGCCGCCTCGATCTGGAACAACAGCACGTCGAACGTACGACTCTCGCGCTGCGGAACAAACATCCGGATCTACGTGGTCTACGGCGGCGGCTCGTATGCCGTACGGACAAGCCTGGGCAATGGTCGCGTCTACATCGACTACTACCAGGCCCAGCAGTACAGCCCCCTGCGGATCATGTCCCACGAACTCGGCCACATCCTCGGCCTGCCCGACAACTACAACGGCAACTGCGCGATCCTCATGTCCGGCGGCAGCGCCGGCACCAGCTGCACCAACCCGTACCCCAGCACCAGCGAGGCCGCCCAGGTGGACTACCTGTTCCGCGGCTATCGCATCGCCGGTGACACCGGCACCCAGGTGTTCCGGGACAGCTGGCCCGCCTCGGCAATGGCCCTGACAGGGTGAGTCTGGCGTGACCTCGGGGCCGACGGTGATCGGCCCCGAGCATGTCCAACCCACCCGGGCGCACGGTGCAGCCGATGGGCCGGCTAACCGAACCCCGGGTCGCGAACATCCCAGCCGTCGAAGGTCTCCTGCCGGCGGGTGAAGCGATAGGTCGCCCAGTGCATACGCACCACCGTTCCACTCGCATTCCGGGTCAGGCGCAGCAACTCGCCGGTTTCCCGGCCGGAGACGGTACGCAGTACGTCCGGCTGCTCCGGCACGGGCGCGAAGATCGCCGGCGGTCGCCCGGCGGGATCGTCGACGCCCCGGGCCTGCAGCGCCCCCTGTCGCCAGGAGAAGACGTACTCGAAACCCTCCCCCCACCAGCGGCCGAGCACGGACCGGTACGCCTCGGGCGCAGGCTCACCCGGAGCCCAGGCGGGGATCTCGGCGGGATCGTCCCGGGCCGCCACGGCGAGCAGTTGGTGCGGCAGGTCGAGGATCGGTACGGCGGTGCCGGAGGAGCCGAGCACGGCACAGCCCATCGCCGGGGCGGTGCCCACGCCACCGCGACGGCCGTAGACCGCAGCCAGGAAACCCGGCATGGCCCCGTCGTGGCCGACGTGCATCACCCGTTGCCCGAACCCCTGCCCCCGGGTATGCGCCGCAGCGGGCCAGAAGCCGGGCTCATCCTGCGGAAAGAGAATCAATCCGAGCCCGAACCCGACCGCCCAGTTCGTCTCGTCGGTGACGGTGAGCGGCCAACGCATCTCGTCGAGCGTGGCCGGACGCAGCACTGCGGCCGCCGGGTCGGCCGCCGCCGGATCGGCCAGGAAAGCCGCCCAGCGGGCCATGTCCGCGGCGGTACTCCAGAGCTGCGCAGCCGGAGCTACCGCACCGAAGTCGGCGGATGGCTCCGGCCGGGCATGGTCGGAGTAGGCATCGACCAGGTAACCGGTGACGGCGTCCGGGCCGGGCTTGACGCTGGTCGCGGTCAGCCCGAGCGGGGTGAGGATCCGCTCGGACAAGACCTCGGACCAGGTACCGCCGTGCAGCCGTCCCACCGCCTGTCCGAGCAGGGATATGCCGAGGTTGGAGTAGTGGTAGCGGCGGGCCGGCGGCAGCACCCGTTCGGCGCGGACCAGATCCGCGATCAGTTCGTCGTCGTCGGGTGCCCGCAGCGTGTCCCAGACGTCGCCGTGGGGTTCCCGCTGCAGTCCGGCGGTGTGGGACAGCAGCCGTCGTACGGTCAGGTCACCGTGCACCGGCACGTCGAGATGCCGGCCGATCGGGTCGTCCAGGTCGAGCAGGCCGTCGTCGCGGCACTGCAGCACCAGCACCGCGGTGAAGGTTTTCGTGACCGAACCGATCCGGAAGCGGCTCTCCACCCCGGCGGGCAGGCCGGTGTCCCCGGCCACAGAGGTCCAGAGCGGCCGGTCGGCGCGGTGCAGGGCCGCGGCGAGCGCGGGCACCCGCGCCTCGGCCTGCACCCGCCGGACCATCCGTTCCAGTCGCCGGCTCATCTCAGCCATCTCGCGGGTGCGTCGCCGGCTCAGCGGGCGAGCATCGGGCCGAGCGGCGCGCCCCCGAGCACGTGGGCGTGAACATGCGAGACCTCCTGCCCGCCGTGCGCCCCGACGTTGAACATCAACCGGAAGCCGTCGGGGAGCAGGCCCTCGGCCTCGGCTACGGCCGCTGCAGTGGCCAGCACCTCGCCGGCGAGCTTCGGGTCGGCCTGGGCGAGGGTGGCCACGTCGGTGTGGTGCGCCTTCGAGATCACCAGGATGTGCACGGGGGCTTTGGGGGCGATGTCCCGGAAAGCGAGGGTGGTGTCGGTCTCCTGCACCACGGTCGCGGGAATCTCGCCACGGACGATACGGCAGAACAGGCAATCAGTCTCCACGCCGTGCATGGTATGCAACCGCATGACCGGCCGTCGCGGCTCACCAACGTCCGAGGCGTACGGAGAGCACGGCCAGTGCCGCCACCCCGGCGGTTGATGTCCGCAGAACATTGTCACCGAGCCGCACCAGCACCGCCCCCGCCTCCTGGAAAACGTCGAGTTCGGTGGGGGCGATGCCCCCCTCTGGGCCGACCACCAGCACGATGTCTCCGGTGGACGGCAGCTCGACCCCAGCCAGGGGAGTTGCCGCCTCCTCGTGCAGCACGAGTGCGGCCGACGCCTCCGTCAGTCGACGCTTCACCGCCGTCGTCGACTCGTCCGGGTCGCCGGCCACCACCGGCAGCCAGGCCCGGCGGGCCTGCTTGGCGGCTTCCCGCGCGGTCACCACCCACTTCTGGCGGGAGCGCACCCCCCGCTCGCCCCGCCACTGCACCACCGCCCGG
>DASULK010000041.1:0-19702 GCA_036278255.1 Micromonospora sp. | reverse complement strand
TATGGTCTCCCCGGGGCCGGACGGCGTCCTGCTCGCGGTCGACCTGGGTGTCGACTCGATCTACCGCTACGACGTCGCACCGACGGGGCAGCTGCTGCCGCGGGGGCCGCGGCTGCGGACCCGGCCGGGCTCGGGTCCCCGACACCTCGCCCGTCACCCCGATGGGCGCCGCTGCTATGTGGTCGGAGAACTGGATGCGACCGTACTGGCGTACGACCTTGAGGCCGGCGGCGGGCTGAACGAACGGTGGCGGGGTGCGGCCAGCGCGCGACAGGGGCACGTGCAGCCATCGGAACTGGGGGTGAGCGCCGACGGGCGGTTCCTCTACGTCGCGAACCGCGGAGTGAACACCATCGCTCTCTTCGCCCTGAACGACGACGCCGCCGCCCCGAGGTACGTCACCGAGGTTGATACGCAGGGTGACTGGCCGCGGCACTTCGCATTGGTCGGTCAGCACCTCTACGTCGCCAATGAACGCTCACACTCTGTCACGGTTTTCGACATCGACCCAGCAACCGGAGTCCCCGATCCGATCGGCCAACCGGTCTACGCCGCCAGCCCCACCTGCATCGTTTCCACAGTTAAGTAGCGGCCATCACACTGTGGTGAGCATCACCCAGGCCGAACCTGGATCGGCGACCGCCGCCCCGGAGCGGAGCACAAACTCCACGAAAAGTTCGCAACAAACTACCCATCGTAATGGGGTGGGGCTCGGCCCTAACTCCTGTCCCAGTATCAACCGAACGTACGTGGCAGGGCAGGCCGAATATCCGCAAGATGGTCTGCGTGTCGGGCCGCCACCGCAGACGGAGCAAGTTCCGTGGGGGAAGCGCCATCGCTGTGGTGATGGCGCTCGTCGTCGTGATGGCGGGAGGATGGTTCGGCTACCGGCACCTGACCGCAGCGGCATGCTCCGGGCAGATACCGCTCAACATCGCCGCGGCGCCCGAGATCGCGCCCGCCGTCGAAGCGATCGCCACCGGCTGGACCAGCGCCGGCGCCGCAATCGACGGGACCTGCATAGAGGTCAACGTCGTCTCCGCCGACCCGGTCGACGTGGCCGCCGCCGTCGCCACCCGCCACGGGGTGTCGCTCGCCGGCGTGGGGGAGGCCAGCGGCACCGCCGAGCGGCCCGATGTCTGGCTGCCCGACTCCTCGATCTGGCTATTGCGTCTCCGCAACGAGGCCTCCGGCTTCGCCCCCACCAACGGCACTTCGGTGGCGCGCAGCCCCATCGTGGTGGCGATGCCCGAACCGGTGGCGGCCGCCGCCGGGTGGCCCGACAAGAAGCTCGCCTGGGCCGACCTGCTCAAGCAGATCAGCGCTGGCAGGGGGCTGCGGGCCGGCATCGTCGAGCCGACCCGCGATGCGGCCAGCCTCTCCGGCCTGCTCGCCCTCGGCGCGGCCGCCAACGCAGCGGGAGGCGACACCCAGAAGTCCACCACGGCGCTGCTGCGAGCCCTCGCCACCGGCAAATCGGCGCTGCGCGACGACCTGGTCGCCCGCTTCCCCCGGTCCGCCGACCCGGCCTCCATCGCCTCCGCACTCAGCGTCGCGGCCCTCTCCGAGGAAGACGTGATCGCCTTCAACGCGAAGAAGCCGCCGATCCCGCTCGCCGCCCTCTATCTCGACCCGGCCCCCACCCCGCTCGACTACCCGTACGCGGTCATGCCGGGCATCGATCCGATCAAGGCCGCCGCTGCCGAGGAGCTGTTCCAGCAGCTCGGCACGGCCGCATTCCGGGACCACCTCGCCGCCCAGGGCCTGCGTGCCGCCGACGGCAGTTGGGGCACCGGCTTCACCGCGCCGAAGGGAGCCCCCAGCCCGGCCCCCAAACCCTCCGCCTCCGGCGAGGCCACCCCGGCCGACAAGAAAGACAAGGCCGACAAGAAAGACAAGAAGGAAGACAAGAAGGCGCCGGGCCCCGACCTCGCCGTCATCGACCGCGTCCTGTCGACCTGGACAGCGGTCACGCTGCCGTCCCGCATGCTCGCCGTCATCGACGTCTCGGGGTCGATGTTCCTGCGGGTGCCCACCGCCAACAACGCCACCCGGATGGAGGTCACCATCGCGGCGGCCCAGGGTGGGCTGAACCTCTTCGACGACCTCTGGGCCGTGGGGCTCTGGATCTTCTCGACCAACCTTGAGGGCAAACGCGACTACCGGGAGCTGGTGCCGATCGGCCCGCTGAGTGTCCAGCGCGGCCAGCTCCTCGAGGCGCTCGGCAAGGTCGTGCCGAAACCCGGCGGCGACACCGGCCTGTACGACACTATGCTCGCCGCCTACCAGACGGTGCAGGAAGACTGGGACCCCGGCATGATCAATGCCGTGGTCATGCTGACCGACGGTAGGAACGACGACGCCGACGGCATCAGCCACGCGAAGCTGCTCGCCGAACTTGAGCGGCTCGCCGACCCGGAGCGGCCGATCCAGGTGATCATCATCGGTATCGGCACGGATGTCAGCGAGGCCGAACTAGAGGCCATCACCAAGGTCACCGGCGGGGGCGTCTTCATCACCGAGGACCCGGCGAAGATCGGCGACATCTTCCTCAAGGCGATCTCGCTGCGCCCGGCTACGTCCGGCTGACCGGCGTCGGAACCGGCCGGCTCGAGGGGCCGGGCGCACCCGCCGCCAGTTCGGTGACCGCGTCGGCCACCGCCTCCGGCGACAGCTCCGCCAGACAGGCCGGGCCGGCCTCCGACAGCGGACACTGCGCCGTCCACCAGCAGGGCTGCTCGGTGATGGCGGTCGGCTGACGGTGCGGGCAATCCGCCAGCCCCTGCAGGTCGAGGCCGCTCCCCGCCGGCCCGCCGATGCCGTACCGTTCGGCCAGCGTCGGCCCGAAGAGGGCGACCGTACGGGCACCGACCGCCGACGCCAGCCGGACCGGGCCGGTGTCCGCACCCACAACCACGCCGCCCTGCTCGCCGACGGCGGCGAAGAACGCCCCCAACTGCCGCAGGCTCCCCAGGGAGAGGGGGAGACCCGCGGCGATCCGCAGTGACCCGATGGTCAGCAGCGGGTGACCTCGTGCCGACAGCAGGGCGGCCAGGCGATGCCACTGCGGGCCGGCCCAACGTTTCACCGCCATCCCCGCCTCGGTGACCAGCACGACCGGGGGTGCCGTCCCCGCCGCCCCGGCGGCTGCCGCCGTCGCCGCAGGCAGCCGTTCCGCCAGCACCCGCCGCCCACCGGCCCTCTCCGGTGGCCGCAGGTGCACCCGGGGCGGTACGCCCAGGTCCGCCCGGTCGAGTAGGCCCTCCTCGTGCAGGATCCGCAGGTAGCGTTCCCCGACCGGCTCGTCGGGCGGCGGGCTGCGCCACAGGTCGGTCACGCACCGCGCGCCGGAGGCGGCGAGCAAGTCGGGGATGCCGTCGTAGCGGGTGGTGGTGACGGCGAGCGCTGGCGGGCGGGCGGCCAGCGCCTCGCCGACCGCCGCACGCTCCGCACCGGCCCGCCCGTGCCGGGGGGTGAGTACCTCGGTGACCGACGGGTCGCCGCGGAGTAGTTCGGCGCCCGGCTGGTGGGTGAGCACCCGCAGCGCCGCACCGGGGTTGCGTCGGGCCAGACCGTGCACCACGGGCAGCACCAGGAGCAGGTCACCGATCCCGCCGAGCAGGTCGACGACGAGGATGTGGTCGTACCGTTCACTCATCCCGACCCCTCACGCGCAGCCAGCACACGCTGGTAGACGAGCCGGTGGGCGTCGGCCACCACCGGCCAGGAGTGCTGGGCGGCTAACTCCCGCCCGCCGGCGGCCAGCCGCCGCCGCAGCGGCGCGTCGTCGAGCAGCCGCTGTACCGTATCGGCGACGGCGGCCGCATCCCGCCGGGCCGGGATTACCGCCACCGTCTCGTTGGGCCGCAGGTTCCGGTCCGGCCGGTCGGGGACGGTAACCGCCGTCGGCCGCCCATGGGTGAGCGCGGTGAGCAGCGCCCCGCTCTTGGTGGTCACGCCGGTGGTGAAGGGCAGCACGACCACGTCGGCGGCGTGCATCGCGGCGGAGGCGTCGGCGGCGGGCAGGTGCCCGGTGAAGGTCACCGCCTCGGCCACCCCGTGGTGTCGGCTGATCTCCTCCAGGTCCCGGCGGAAAGCCTGCGCATCGGGTTCGGGCAGCGCTTGGGAGGTGAACCCGCCCACAACTAACAGCCGCACGTCGCCACGGGACCGCCGCAGCGCCGCCAGCGCCTCCAGCAGGTAGCGCACCCCTTTGACCGGGTGGACGAAACCGAAGAAGACCAGCAGTTTGGCGTCCGAGCCGAGCCCGAGCCGCTGCCGCCACCGCCGGCGGGCCTCCTCTGCCCCACCGTGGTCGTCAACATTGGGGGCCAGCGGTACCTGCACGGGGGAGCGTCGGGCCTGCCCGGCTACCGCTTCGGCGTGTTCCGGGTTGGTGACGATCACCGCGACGCTCGCCGGCACCAGCCGGCCGGTTTCCTGGTCCCACAGCCCCGTACGCTGCACCGGCCGCCACACCGCGCCAGGTAGCCGGACCGGGCCGCCCCACCCGCCGTACTCGTGCAGCGTGGCCACCAGCGGCACGTCCCGGGGAAGCAGCAGCGGCAGCAGACCGGGAGCGGCGGAGAACCGGTACGCCGACGGCGCGAACTGCACATGCACCAGGTCCGGCCGCAGCCGCCGGACGGTCCGCGCCGCCCGGGCGGCCGCCGCCAGCCACCGGTCGGAGGTCGGCTGCAGCGGCACCGGCAACGGCGCCACCTCGACGTCGGCCAGGGCCCGCAGCAGGCGTACCACGTAGTCGCTGACCCCGTCCTCCTCCGGTTCCCCCGGCCCATGGATCACCGCGACGCGGATCCGATCTGCCGTAGCCACCGCCGCTGCCTCCCGGGCGTTCCCCGCCGTATGTTCGTTCGCCGTTCCCGTTGGACGGGCGGGGCAAACGGTTTTGCCGCCGGGTGCCCGGGTAGCCGCCAGCGTGATTCGGGCACATCCGGCGGCGCTGGCCGGGCCCCCGATCGACTGGCGCGGGTTGGTCCGGGTGCTGTTGTTCGCCGGTACGGAACGGGTTGCCGAGTATCGGCCGCGGTTTGGCCCGGCGGCTGTACTCGCCGTCCCCACCGGCTGCTCGCCGTGCCGGCAGTTCGTCTGCCCATACGGGCAGGAATGCCTGGACGTCACCCCGGAGCGGGTGGCGGCGGCGACGCTGCGGTTGGCCGCAGCCCGCGACCGCGCACGTGCATGATCAGCCGACCGTCGGGCATGTAGACGTCTTGAGGCAGTTCCGTGGATCGGAGGTGGTGCGGGTGACCACGGCGCAGAAGCAGGATGTGGTGGATTTCCTGAAGTCGCAGCACGAGCAGATTAAGAGCTTGTTCAGCCAGGTCAAGTCGGCGCAGGGTACGGAGAAACGCGAACGGTTCCAGGAGCTGGTGCGGCTGCTGGCGGTGCATGAGAGTGCCGAGGAGCAGATCGTGCACCCGGAGGCGCGGGCAGCCGCGGGCGACCAGGTGGTCGATGCCCGCCTGCACGAGGAGCATGAAGCGAAGCATGCCCTGGCGGAGCTGTACGACATGGGGGTCGACCACCCGCAGTTCGACAGCAAGCTGGACATGCTGGCCAAGGCGGTGATCGAGCACGCCGAGCGGGAGGAGCGGGAGGAGTTCCCGAAACTGCGGGAGCGGGTTTCTGCCAACCGGTTGCAGCAGATGACCGAGGCGGTGGGGGCCGCCGAGCAGATGGCGCCGACCCGGCCGCACCCGAAGGCCGGTGAGTCGGCAACGGCGAACATGCTGGCCGGCCCGCCGTTGGCGGTCTTCGACCGGGCGCGGGACGCGATCCGTGACCGCCGCGAAGCGAAGCAGCGCTAGCCAGCGCATGCAATTGCGGTGCCGGTTGGCCTGAGCGGCCATCCGGCACCGTTCTCTGCGGCCTGCGGCTCGGGTTTGGCCGGTCGGTTGACTACGGATCGACTCCACTTCACGGAAATGGTGCTATCCCGTCCCAGCAGATAGCACTATTTCAGGGAAACGGAGTTGATCATGACTGGCCGAGTCAGTCGGGGACACCGGCTTGGCGTTGCAACTGCTCCATTTCCACCAGATGTAGCTGTTCATCAGCTTGTCCTTATCCCCTGGTGAGCCGGGGCGCAAGACTGCTGGTACCGGCGGTTCGTCATGCGGTCGTGACCAGATCATGATTTGCTGCCCGACGTGACAGCGGCGAGCAGACGGCGGACATCAGTGCGTGGGGGAGCGGCCCACCGCCTCTACAGCGTCATCGTCTTCGTCGTCCTCGCCTCCCTCGACAACGTCGCCATCGGCCTGGTGCCACCCCTCTACGATCCGATCGGCGCGTCCCTCGGTGTCGGCAAGGCCGTCGTCGCCTCGGTGACCGCGGTCAGCTTCCTGGTCAGCGCGGTCGCGGCGGTCGCCTGGGCGTACGTCGGCGACCGCCGCGACCGCAAACCTCTCCTCATGATCGGTACGGTCATCTGGGCGGCCGGCACCGCCGGCAGCGCCTTCTCCGGCAGCTACCCGGCGTTCCTCACCGCCCAGGTGGTGGCCGCAGTCGGGCTCGGGGCGGTCGGCTCGGTCGGCTTCTCTGTCGTCACCGACCTGATTTCGCCGCGCCGTCGTGGCCTCGTCATGAGTTTCTGGGGGCTGTCGCAGGGTGTCGGCACCCTCGCCGGCACCCTCGTCGGCGGCATCCTCGGCGCCGAGGACTGGCTCCGCCCCTTCCTGATCCTCACCGTCGCCGGACTCATCGCCACCGCCGCCTACCTCTTCACCTACGACATCCGGCGGGGGCAGAGCGAACCGGAGCTGGCCCAGGCGCTCGCCGCCGGCGGCGACTACGACTACCGCATCAGCCGCGCCGACCTGCCCAAGATCTTCATGCGGCGGACCAACCACTGGCTGATCCTGCAGGGACTGACCGCCCAGGTCGCCTTCGGTTCGCTGGTCTGGCTGCCGGTGCTGTTTCAGCAGCGGGCCCAGGACCAGGGCTACACCGCCGCCACCGCCATCATCATCGGCAGCGTCTTCGCCACCCTCTTCCAGCTCGGCGGGGCACTCTCCATCGTCGGCGGGCTCATCGGCGACGCGCTGCAACGCCGTACCCTGCGGGGCCGGGCGATGGTCGCCTCGGTCGGCATCCTCGCCGCCGTCCCCTTCTACCTGGTGCTCTTCTTCGTGCCGCTCCGCATTGACGTGCCGGACGGTGCCGGGGCCGGCCCGGTGATCAAGGCGGTGCTGGCCAGCGTCTTCACCGAACCGACCGTCGGTCTCAGCCTGCTGGCCGCCGTGCTGGCGCTCGCCCTGACCAGCGCCAACTCGCCCAACTGGTTCGCGTTGATCGCCGACGTCAACCCGCCCGAGCACCGCGGCACCGTCTACAGCCTCGGCAACCTCGTCAACGGGGCCGGCCGCGCCGCCGGCAACGGCCTGGTCGGCGCCGCCTTCCACGCCCTGCGTACCGCTTTCCCGCCGCCGCTGAACTACGCCGTCGGGCTCGCCGCCTTCCAGCTCTTCTTCATCCCCACCGGAATCATGTACTGGCTGGCCTCCCGCACCTCGCCCCGCGACATCGGTGACGTGCACGACCTGCTCAGCCAGCGGGCTGCGGCGGTGGCGGCGAGTATTGACCAGACGGACGAGGGCACGCCGGGATCCAAAGCCACATCATGAGCGCGTGACGGAGAAACCGCTGTGGGCGCGCGTCGTCGGCTGGCTCGGCCTCGCCGGGCACGCCTTCCTCTTCTTCTGGTACGTCGCCAGCGGGCTCCTCGCCCCGATGTGGGCGGTGATCGGCCTCCTCGTGGTGTGGATGGCGCTACTGGCGGCGGCATCCCGGCTGCTGCGGACCCGACCGGCCCTGGTACCGCTGGTACCGGCCGCCGCGTTCCTCCTCTGGGTGGCGGTGATCTCCGCCGGTGAAGCCTGGCTCGGCTGGACCGCCTAACGTGTGGATGCCCGCGGTGGGGCGGTCGATTCACGCACGACCAGCCGGGTCGGCATCACCGTTTCGGTCCGACCCGGCTCCCGTTCGGGGTGCCGCAGCGGGTCGAGCAGTGCGAGAGCGGCGAGCCGCCCCTGCTCGGCGGCGGGCTGGGCGACCGTACTGAGCCCGACCACGGCCGCGAGGTCGTGGTCGTCGATGCCGATCACGCTGACGTCCTGCGGCACCCGCAGGCCGGCCAGCCGCAGCGTGGCCATCGCCCCCATCGCCATTTCGTCGCAGGCGGCGAAGATAGCGGTTGGCGGCGCGCCGCGCCGCAGCAGTTCGGCGGTCGCCCGGCTCCCCCCGTCCACGGTGAACTCGGCTTCGATGTCGAGTTGTGGATCCGGCTGCAGGCCGGCGCCGCGCAACGCATCCTGGTAACCGCGCCGCCGGTCAAGGTGGGTGGTGAAGGCGAGTTCGTCGCAGGGGTCGCCGGAGATGTGGGCGATGCGCTGATGCCCGAGGCGGAGCAGGTGTTCCGTGGCCATCCGGGCCGCGGCGACATCGTCGATGCGGACGCTGGGCCAGCCGGGCACCCCCGTCCCGGAGCTGACCGTCACCCCCGGCAGGGCGGGGTTGGTCAGGGCGGCGATGTCGGCCTCCTGCAGGGGGGTGGCGACCAGCATCAGGGCGTCCACCCGCTTGTGCAGGCGAGCGGTGTGCAGCAGGCGTTGACGGGTACGTTCCCGGCCGCCGAGGTTGTAGAGCAGCAGGTCGTAGCCGGCCTGGTGCAGGGCCTCCTCGGCGGCCTCGACGACGGTGCCGAAGAACCAGCGGGTCACCCGTGGCACCACCACCGCCACCGTCGCCGTCTTGCCGCCCGCCAGTCGGGAGGCGCTCGGTGAGGCGCTGTAGCCGAGCTGTTGCGCTGCGGCATGTACACGGGCGCGGGTCGCCTCGGAGACGGACGGCAGCCCGCGCAGTGCTCGGGAAACGGTGGCGGTGGAGACGCCGGCAAGACGGGCTACATCGTCGATCCTGCTCACCGGGGCTCCCTTGTATCACTCAGCAGCGCTTGTTTCACCACTCGCGACCCCTGGTCGTCGTACCCGTCCGAGCGTGCGGCGATCAGCCCTTCACGCTGCCGGCGAGCAGACCGCGGACGAAGTAGCGCTGCAGGGACAGGAACACGATCAACGGCACGATCATCGACACGAAGGCACCGGAGGTCAGGCGCTGCCATTCGTTGCCGCGGGTGCCGGCCAGCTCCGCCAGGCGTACCGTCAACGGTTCCGTGCCGCTGCCGTCGGCGAAGATCAGCGCGACCAGCAGGTCGTTCCACACCCACAGGAACTGGAAGATACCGAACGCCGCCAGCGCCGGGACGATCAGTGGCAGCACGATGCGCCGGAAGATCTTCGGATGGGTCGCCCCGTCGACCCGCGCCGCTTCCATGAGGTCCCGCGGTAGTTGCGAGATGAAGTTGTGGAGCAGAAAGACGGCGAGCGGCAGGGCGAAGCAGGTGTGGGCGAACCACACCTGGACGAACTTCTGTTCGTCGAGCAGGTTCCAGGCCGGCAGCAGGGTGACCCCGCCGACGCTGAGCCCCTGGGAGAAGAAGCGCAGCAGCGGTACCAGCGCCATCTGCAGCGGCACGATCTGCAGGGAGAAAATGCCGATGTAGATCCAGTCCCGACCGCGGAAGTTGATCCAGGCCAGCGCGTATGCCGCCAGCGAGGCGAAGGCGAGGGGGAAGAGCACCGAGGGGATCGTGATGACCAGCGAGTTGATGAAGTAGCTGGCCAACTGCCCGGAGGAGGCCGACCGGCCGAAGAGGACCTGCTCGTAGTTGTCGAGGGTGATCTGCGGGTCGGTGAAGAAGGTCCACCACCCGGTGGTCTTGATCTCCATCTCGGGCCGGAACGAGGAGACGAGGAGGCCGAAGGTCGGGATCGTCCAGAACACCGCGATGACGATCGCAACCATCGACGCGATCGGGTTGTTGAGTCGTTTACGTACCCGACCGGCGGCGGTGGGCGGCTGTTCCGGGAGGGCGGTCTTGGTCGGTGCGGAGGTGGTGGTGGTCAACTCATACCTCCTGCTGCTTGCGCAGGTTGCGGATCTGGTAAATCACGATCGGGATCACCAGAAGGAAAAGGAATACGGCCAACGCTGAGCCCTGCCCGACCTGACCGGCGGTGAAGGCCTGCTGATACATCTCGTTGGCGATCACGCTGGTGTTGAAGTTTCCGTTGGTCATGGTGCGAACGATGTCGAAGACCTTGAGGGTGGCGATCGAGATGGTGACCACCACGACGATCAGCGCGGGTCGGATGCTGGGCAGTGTGATGCGCCAGAACATCTGCCACGGGTTGACCCCGTCGAGGCGGGCCGCCTCCACGATGTCGGCGGGGATCGCCTTGATCGCCGCGGAGAGCACGACCATGGCGAAACCGGCCTGAGTCCAGATCATCACCACGATCAGCAGCAGCGTGTTGAGGGGCGAATTGAGCAGCCACTGCTTCGGTTCGCCGTCGAACATCACCCAGATCTGGTTGAGCAGGCCGATCTGGTCGGCATCCTCGGGACGGTAGGCGTAGACGAACTTCCAGATGATGCTGGCCCCGACGAACGAGATCGCCATCGGCATGAAGATCAGCGACTTGGCGATCGCCTCGAACCGGGCCCGGTCGACCAGCACCGCGTAGAGCAGCCCCATCGAGGTGGCTACGAGTGGGACCAGCACCACCCAGGTGAAGGTGTTGACCAGGACGTCGACGATCTCGTCCTGAGAGAACATCCATCCGTAGTTCTGCAGCCCCACCCAGGTCTCGCCGCGGGCGTCCCTGAAGGAGAGCAGCGTGGTGCGGATGGCCGGGACGATCAACCCGATGCTCAGCATCAGCATCGCTGGCAGCAGGAAGAAGAGCGCGAAGAGTTTTTCGTTCGGACGCCATCTGCGGGACCCCGGCGGGGGCAGCGTCGCGGTGCCGGCGGCGGTGGCGGCGATCAGACGTGCCTCGCGACGGCGGGTGAACCAGGTCGGCACGGCGTCCAGCAGAAACAGCAGGCCCCCCACGATGGCGGCGAACGCCACCAGGCCGTAGAGCAAAATCGTGAACTTGGGCAATTCGTCGGTGAGGTCCATCTGCCTTCCCACGAGTTACAGGGCAGCGGTGGTCCGGCCCGGATCCGGGCCGGACCACCCGGTTCTGCTTACTTCGGCCAGGAGTTTTCGATGGCGTCAAGCGCAGCCTGGGTGCTCTTGCCGTTGAGCCAGGCCACCATTTCCTTCCAGAACGAGCCGGCGCCGACGGCGGACGGCATCAGGTCGGAGCCGTCGAAACGGAAGACGGTCCCCTCGTCCTGCAGGATCTGCACCGACAGCTTGTCGATCGGGTTCTGCACGTTGGCGATGTCCAGCCCCTTGTTCGCCGACACCCAGTTGCCGAGCTTGGCCCGGCTGTTGGCGTGCTCGGACGAGGCGAGGAAGGTCTGCACCGCCTGCACCTCGGGGCGGTCGGCGAAGGCGACGACGAACTCGCCGCCACCCAGCACCGGCTTGCCCTTGCTCGGGTCGACGGCCGGGAAGTAGAAGGCGAAGATGTCCCCGTCCTCGGCGACCTTGGTGCCCTCCGGCCACTGGTTGGCGTAGAAGGACGCCTGCCGGTGCAGCGCGCACTTGTCCTGGACGATCGGCAGGCCCCCCTCCTGGAAGGAGGTGGTGATGATGCTCTTCACCCCGCCGTACCCGCCGTTGACGTACTTTTCGTTCTTCAGGATGGACCCGGCCCGGTCGACCGCCTCGACCACCCGCGAGTCGTTGAACGGGATGTCGTGGGTGGTCCACTGGTCATAGACCTCGGGCCCCTGCGTACGCAGCATCAGATCTTCGATCCAGTCGGTGGCGGGCCAGCCGGTTGCCCCACCCGACTCGATGCCGGCGCACCACGGCTTCATGCCGACGCCTGCGATCTGGTCGCTGAGCTGAATCAGCTCGTCCCAGGTTTCGGGGACCTTCCACCCCTTCTCCTGGAACATCTTCGGCGAGTACCAGACGAAGGACTTGACGTTGGAGCCGAGCGGCGCGCCGTAGAAGGTGCCGTCGACGGTGCCGTACTTCAGCCAGTCGGCGGAGTAGTTCTTTTCGGCCATCGCCTTGGTGTCGGCCGAGGCGGCCTTCAGGTTGCCGGCCTCGGCGAACCGGGTGAGCAGGCCCGGCTGCGGGATGAAGGCGATATCCGGGGCGTTGCCGCCGTCGACCCGTACCGGCAGTTGGTCTTCAAAGTCGCCGCTGCCGTCGTATCTGATGTCGATGCCGGTGCATTCGACGAACTGATCCCACGAGTCTTGTAGCAGATCAGCCTCCACGTCCCGGATGGAGGTGAAGATGGAGACCCGCTTGCCGTTGTGTCCCTGATACTGCTCGTAGGCGGCGCATTCGGGGGAGTCCGCCCGGTTGCTTTTCTTATCATCGCTGCCGCAGGCGGTGGCGCTGAACGCCAGGGCCAGGGCGCTGGTGATCACGAGGGCCTGGCGTGGTCTCGTGAAGACCGACATACCGTCCTCCTTCTATTACCGGCTATATGGCAGCCGGACGGCCGACCGAACCGGTCTTGATGATGTTCGTGCCCATGTAAGCGCTTGCAGTGAAGGAGGTCCAGCCCTGTCATGGCACGAGCTGGTAACGATTCGTCGCCCTAACATACCGCCGATCTAGGACTTTTTGCTGTGGTAATGGGACAGTCCACGACCACAGTCCTTGATCGGCGGTAAAGGCCTTGATCGATGGGAAGGAAGTAACAAGGGATCAGTGGTGATTGGGCAGGTGGAAAACGCTGTACGCCTGCTTGATCACCGGGTGGGCCACGTTCCGTACCCGCACCCCGCCCGGGGTCGTCCCCCGCTCGGTGCCTTTGTGGGCGTGTCCGTGGATGGCCAGAGCCGTCGGCGCCGAATCGATCGCCTGACCAAGCAGATAGGAGCCGAGGAACGGGTAGATCTCCAGTGGTTCACCGGCCAAAGTGTCCGGCACCGGCGCGTAGTGGGTCAGCGCGATCCGCAGGTCGCAGTCCAGCTCCCGCAGTTCGGTACCGAGCCGGTCCGCGGCGGCCTGAGTGGTGCGGATGAAGTCCTTCATCTCCGGCTCGCCGAACTCACTGGCGGAACGGCCGGCGAAACCTCCGCCGAACCCCTTCACCCCGGCGATCCCCAGACGCCCGCCGGGGCACTCCACCACGGTGCTGGCCCCCTCCAGCACGGTGATGCCGGCCTCCTCCAGGACCGCAATCAGTTCCGGCACCTCGTCGCAGTGGTAGTCGTGGTTGCCGAGCACGGTCACCACCGGAACCTGCAGCCCCCCGAACTCGGCGGCGACACTACGTGCCTCGGAGACGGTGCCATGCCGGGTCAGGTCGCCGGCCAGCAGCAGCACATCGGCGTGGTTGGGCAGATGCTCCAGCGCCGGCCGGAACCGGCCGACCAGATCCCAGTCCAGGTGTACGTCCCCGACAGCGGCTATCCGGATCATCGCGCCGCCCCTTTCACGCCAGTTCTTCCGCCTGGGTAGGTTCCTGGACTCGGGTCACCCCGATGTCGACCAGGAGGCGTACGTCCGGGAACTCCTCCCGTACCCGGCGGATCATCTCTTCGCGCCGCTGGTCGCTCTCCACCTCCCCGGAGAGGATCAGTGTGTTCTTGTGTCGGGTCAGATCGATGCCCTGCTCGGCCAGATCGGCTTCCTCGGCCAGGAGGCGGTGGACCGCAGCCTCCAGGTATTCGTCCAGTTCACGGGTCTCGGCCGGGTCGTTCTCGATCATGCCACCACTTCCTTGTCCACATCGGAGGCCTTGTCGGCAGCAGAGGGTTCGGCGGGGCGGGCGGTGGTCGAGGGCATCTCCGGGATCACCGAGTACCCGGTGCGGGTCTGTTCCGTGTACGGCACGACCTCGAGCCGGTCCAGCAGCATCATGAACGCTTCCGCGTACGGGGAGTGGGCTGTCTCCCGGCGCACCCGCTCCCAGTCGATCTGCTCCCGCAGGGATCGGGCCAGTGGCAGCCCGCGGGCGAAGTCGCAGTAGTGCTGCGAGAAGCTCAGCAGCTTGTGCACCATCAGCCGGGTTGCGGACACTACCGGCAGATGGATGGCGCCGACCGGCCGGTCGACGGTGTCGGCGAAGGTCTCATCGGTGACCGCTGTCTCGATCGGTCGGTGGATCAGGTCCACCAGGCGCCCATCGTCGTAAACCTTGACCAGCCAGTCCTCCGGCGGCCGTTCCGTGGTGAAGCCAGCGCTCGCCAACGCTTCCAGCGCGCGGTCGACGTCCTGCTCGCGAATCAGGAAGTCGACGTCGTGGTCGCTGGAGTGCCCGCCGTGGGCGTACACCGCGAAGCTTCCACCGAGCGCGAACGGCAGGTCCGCCTGCTTGAGCACGGCGGCGACTCGCTTGAGCGTGTCAAGCAGAGCCTTGTCGTCGCGGCGTACCATCACGACTCCCTGACTTTTGGTGTTCGAAGATCTACCCGTACCCGGCATTCCGGTCGCTCACACCTGGACCAGGGTGGGCCCGGAAGCGCCGACGGGACGGGTGAATATCGGCTGTGTCCCCGATGGCCGCGCCCGCGCCGTCGGTGGTTGACTGGGTAGCCGAAGGCGCCGGGAGCGCCGGAGTGGCCTGGGGCGATGCGGCGGGCGATGCGGCGGGAAAACGTCTTGCCGATGGCCGTGACTGAGCCGGCTTTTCTGTCACCAAGGGGCACTTTCGCGCGTATCTCCGTCACAGTTGACGCGTCAGGCTTTCTGAAAGTAAATTTCATTCGTGCAAAAAGATTCGAAGGTTTCTGTGATGAGTGAGACGGGTGGGCTGATTGTGCACATCAGCGGCCTGCTGCCATCGTTGTCACCAGCAGAGCAGCGCGTAGCCCGGCTGGTGGTGGCGGATCCTGCGGGCGCCGCCCGGCGGACCATCACCGATCTGGCCACCGCCGCGGAGACCTCCGAAGCGACCGTTATCCGGTTCTGCCGCTCGATCGGCATGGCCGGATATCCGCAGTTACGGATCCGGCTCGCCGCCGAGGCCGCCCGCCGGGTTGAGCCGCCGGACGCCCGGGTCGTCGGCGGTGATATCCCGCCCGGTGCGGACATGCCCCAGATCATCGCGACGATTGCGTTCAACGACGCGCGGGCGGTGGAGGAGACCGCCGAGCAGCTCGATCCCGAGGTCTGTGACCAGGTTGTGGCCGCCATCGCTGCTGCAGGCCGGATCGACATCTACGGTGCCGGCGCCAGCGGGGCAGTTGCCTCCGACTTTCAACAGAAGCTGCACCGCATTGGCCGTACCGCCTTCTACTTCCCCGACGTTCACGCCGCCCTGGCCTCGGCCGCACTGCTCGGCAAAGGCGATGTGGCGTTCGGGATCTCACACAGCGGCACCACCACCGACGTGATCGAAGTGCTGGAGCAGGGGCGCCTGCGGGGCGCCACCACCGTGGCCCTCACCAACTTCCCCCGCTCGCCGGTCGTCGAGGTAGCCGACTTTGTGCTGACCACCGCAGCTCGGGAGACGACCTACCGCTCCGGGGCGATGGCGAGCCGCCTCGCGCAACTGACCGTCGTCGACTGCCTCTTCGTCGGGGTCGCTGCACGGCACCGGACCAGGACCAAGCGGGCGTTGGAGGTCACCGCCGAGGCCGTGCAGTCGCACCGGAACCGGCGACGGGCATGAGCGGGGGAGAAGGCATCGGCGGGAGAGTGGACCATGCCGCCGGGGGTGACGCCAATCATCGGCCCGTGGTGCGCGTCAGCGCCCTGACTGAGCGGCGCAACCCGAGCAGCGTCGATCTGGACCTCCTGCCCACCCGCGACATGCTGCAGGTGATCAACGAAGCCGATCTCGGGGTGCCGCTTGCGGTCCGAGCCGTGCTGGACCAGGTCACGGCCGCGGTGGAGATGGGGGTGACGGCCCTCCGCGACGGGAAGCGGGTGCACTATTTCGGGGCCGGCACCTCGGGTCGGCTCGGAGCACTCGACGCCGCGGAGTTGCCGCCGACCTTCAACGCGCCGCACAACTGGTTCTGCGCGCACATCGCGGGCGGTAGGGAGGCGATTTGGCGCGCCGTCGAGGACGCCGAAGATGACGCGGAGGCGGGGGCTGCCGAAGCGGCCTCCTGTGTCCGCACTGGTGACCTGGTGGTCGGCCTGGCGGCCAGCGGCCGTACCCCGTACGTCCTCGGGGCGCTGCGCGCGGCGCGGGCCGCCGGCGCGGGCACCGTCCTGGTCTGTGCTGATCCGGAGGCGGCCGCAGCGGAGCTGGTGGATGTCTTCATCGGGGTGGAAACCGGGCCCGAGATCATCACCGGCTCGACCCGGATGAAAGCGGCCACGGCCCAGAAGCTGGTGCTCAACGCCTTTTCGACCGCGGTGATGGTCCGACTCGGTCGGGTCTACTCCAATTTCATGATCGACGTTGCGGCGACGAATGCGAAGCTACGTGGGCGGGTGATCTCCATTCTGATGGAGGCGACCGGTAGCCCTGAGGATGCCTCCCTGCAGGCGCTGAACGACGCTGAAGGTGATCTGAAAGCCGCCCTGGTGTCGCTGGTGTCAGGGGCGGCGGTCGCCGAGGCGCGGGCCGCTCTGGCCCGCTGCGGTGACCAGGTACGGGACGCTTTAGCCCTGCTCGCCACCTGAGGCTCTGGTGCCTCCGGCGCAGGTGGTTGTCAACTGGTTCCGGGGCCTCGGCGGAGAGTGACCTCAGTCACTCTTCGTGTGGTTTTCGTCACTCATCGCCGGCTCGGATTGTTCCCCGAGGCGGGGGGTATTCCTTGTACAGGGTGGCCCGACCAGTCGCTGCGGATGATAAGGGAATCAGTGTAGGCCGGTCGTTAGTACGATTTTCTGCCTCGGATTATCCGGAATTATCCAGATATGGCGGTGAATTCCCGGCGGCTCAGGTCTCTGCGTTCGCCGAGGCAGCCGTCTGCGCGGTACCACCCGGGCGGCAAGACCGACAGCCGACGTTAACCGTGTTCTCAGCAACTACTCAGGCACTCATGACAGTTTCATCCGCACGAGGTGGAATCCCGAGCGCGTCTTAGCTGTTGTGTATGTGTCACCCCTTTAAGGGGCAACTCGCCCGGATGGCGATGGCGCCGGACCCGGGTGGCGAAGAGACGGGGGAGGGCTGATGAACGTAGGGATCGCAGATAACAAGACAAGGGTAACCCGGCGCAAGCAGAAGACGGTGGGTGACGTGGAGAAGAGGACGCTGCGTACCGACGAGGTCGCCGAGGAACGCGACCTGGTCGGTGTTTACCTGCACGAGATCTCCCGGACACCGCTGCTCGACGCGGCCAAGGAGGTCGAGCTCGCCAAGGCGATCGAGGCCGGCCTTTACGCGGATCACCTGCTGACCGGGGGCCGCCGGCCCGAAGGTGTCGACGGCAAGGAACTCCAGCAGTTGGCGAGCGAGGGCGAGCAGGCCAAGGACCTCTTCATCCGAGCCAACCTGCGGCTGGTCGTATCGATCGCCCGGCGCTATGTGCGTTCCGGCATGCCGATGCTCGACCTCATTCAGGAGGGGAACACCGGCCTGGTACGGGCCGTGGAGAAGTTCGACTACGAGCGGGGCTTCAAGTTCTCGACCTACGCGACGTGGTGGATCCGCCAGGCGATCAGCCGGGCGATCGCCCAGCAGGAGCGTACGGTGCGCCTGCCTGTGCACCTGGTCGAGGATGTCAACCGGATGCGTAACGTGGCTCGCCAGCTCACCCGTGAGCTGGGGACCGACCCGGAGCCGGAGCAGGTTGCGGCCGCCCTGGGGGTTACCCCGGAGCGGGTACGCGAGCTGATCCGCTGGTCGCAGGACACGGTGTCGTTGGACACCCCGGTCGGCGAGGATGGCGACACCAAGCTCGGTGACCTCGTTGCGGACAGCGACGCCCCGTCACCGGAGGACATCGTCCTGACCGGGCTGGAGCGCCAGCGTATCGAGGGGCTACTCAACCATCTGGACGACCGCTCGGCCGGGATCATGCGGGCCCGCTACGGGCTGGAGGATGGCCGTGAGCACTCGCTCACCGAGGTCGCCTCGCGCTTCTCCCTGTCGCGGGAGCGGATCCGCCAGCTGGAGATCCAGGCGCTGGGCCGACTCCGTGAGTTGGCTCGGGCGGAGGGCATGCAGGCCGCCTGACCCCAGCGCTGCTACGACGAGCGGCCGGCGTTCCCATTCGGAACGCCGGCCGCTTTTCTGCGCCCCGGACCGCCGCAGAGTCTGAAAATTTAGGTCTTTCAATATTGTTGCCTCTCCGGTAGGCATAGATGGACGTGACTGCCTGTCGCGTTTCATCCGTCCGGGGAGGAAGTTATGAAAAGACCCGTCGCGATCACCAGCGTCGCCCTGCTCGCGGGCGCGCTGCTGACCAGCACCACGCCAGCAGCAGCGGCACCGCCACCTGACCCGGGGCCGGCCAGCGCGATCGCCCGTGCCGACCGCGCCCTGAACCAGAACCGGGGCGTGGTGCGCGCCTCGGCAGCTGACCGGTACGCGGTATACAACTCCAAGGTGGATGCCGACGGAACGGCGCACGTGCGATACACCCGTACCTACCGGGGCTTGCGGGTCCGGGGCGGTGACTTCGTCATCCATGCGGCGCCAAATGGAACCCTCGCCAGCAGCTCCGTGGGGTTGATCGCACCGCTGGCACTGGACACCACGGCCAAGGTGCCGGCTGCTGCCGCACAAACCGCCGCACGTGCCCACTTCTCCGGCGCGATCACCGCGGTGGGCGTCCCCGAGTTGTTCATCGAGGCGTCCAGCGGCCGGGGCCAACTGGCCTGGGAGACGGTGGTCTCCGGCTGGGCACCCGACGGACAGACGCCCTCGCGGTTGCACGTGATCACCGATGCGGTGACCGGGGCTTTCATCGGCTCGTTCGACGAAATCCACGCGGTGAACGGCACCGGGCGCTCGATCTACAGCGGCACCGTGACCGTCGACACGACCTTGTCGAGCGGCACCTACCGGCTGATCGACCCGCTGCGCGGTAACGGCAGTACCTGCGACATGAACAACGGCACCTCGACCTGCACGACCTTCGCCGATGCCGACAACGTCTGGGGCACCGGGAGCCAATCCAACCGCCAGTCGGCCGCGGTGGACGCCCACTACGGTGCCGCGAAGACCTACGACTACTTCAAGAACGTGCACGGCCGCAACGGCATCTTCGGCGACGGGCGCGGCGTACCGAGCCGGGTGCACTACGGCAACAACTACGTCAACGCCTTCTGGGACGGGTCACGGATGACCTACGGTGACGGGGCCAACAACTCCCGACCGCTGGTCTCCCTGGACGTGGCCGGGCACGAGATGAGCCACGGCGTCACCCAGAATGTGGTCCCGGGCGGGCTGACCTACTCGGGCGAGTCGGGCGGACTGAACGAGGCCACCAGCGACATCTTCGGCAACATGGTCGAGTTCTACGCCAACAACCCCAACGACCCGGGTGACTACCAGGTCGGCGAAAAGATCAACATCAACGGCAACGGTACGCCGCTGCGGTACATGTACAACCCCGCCCTGGACGGGCGGTCGCACTCCTGCTGGTCGACCAGCACCAGGACCGTCAACGTGCACTACTCCTCCGGCGTAGGCAACCACTTCTTCTTCATGCTCGCCCAGGGCAGCGGTGCCACTGCGTACGGCACCTCCCCGGTGTGCGGCTCGGCGCCGGCGGTGACCGGCATCGGCCGGAGCAAGGCGGAGAGGATCTGGTTCCGTGCCTTGGACCGCTACTTCACCTC
>DASULK010000040.1:0-15712 GCA_036278255.1 Micromonospora sp. | reverse complement strand
TGCAGGCTCTGCAGGGCGTCGGCGTCGGTGGTGTAGCCGGTCTTGATCCGCTTGGTTTTCGGCAGGTTGAGCTCGGTGAAGAGAATCTCCTGCAGCTGCTTCGGCGACCCCAGGTTGAACTCCCGCCCGATCACCTGATAGGCCGCCTGCGCAGCTGCCTTCACCTCGGCCGCGAAATGCGCTTCAAGATCGGAGAGATAGTCGGTGTCGGCGGCGATACCGACCTGCTCCATCCGGGCGAGCACCCGCACCAGCGGCAGCTCCACCTCCCCCAGCAGCTGCATCGAGCTGCCGGAGAACTCCGGACCGCCGGCCGGGGCCGGCGCAGTATTCTCCGCCGGCTCGCCGTCGCGGGACAGCTCGGCTTCGATCGCGTCGGCCAGATCGAGGGTGGCCCGGGCCCGCAGCATCAGATTCTGCTCGGCCACACCATCCCCGCCGAGCCCGTCGAGGGTGAGCTGACCGTCCGCAGGCACATCGATGCGCAGCTCCCGGTGCAGATAACGCAGCGCCAGATCGGCCAGGTCATAGGAACGCTGATCGGGGCGGGCCAGGTAGGCGGCGAGTGCGGTGTCCTGCGCCACGCCACTCAGCTCCCAGCCGTGGGCGGCGAAGGCCAGCAACGCCGGCTTGCTGTCGTGCAGGGTTTTCGGGCGCTCCGGATCGGCCAGCCAGGCGGCCACCGCTCCCTCATCGGCGGCGTCCAAGGCCGCCGGGTCGAACCAGGCCGCCGCGCCGTCGGCGGTGGCCAGCGCCACCGCCGTCAACGACCCCGTGCCCCGTCCGAATGAGCCGGCGACGGCCACCCCGACCGGTGTCCCCTCCGGGGCATACGTCTCCAGCCATCCCCCCACCGCACCGGCGCCGAGCACCTCGCCGGTCAACTCGAAACCGGCCTCCGCCTCCGGCTCGACGGCCTCCAGGTACTGGTAAAGCCGGTCGCGCAGCACCCGGAACTGCAGGGTGTCGAAGACCTGATGCACCGCCTCCCGGTCCCATCCGGTCCACTCGGTGTCCTGCGGCAGCAGCGGCAGTTCCAGGTCGGAGACCAGGCAGTTCAGGTCGTAGTTGCGGATCACGTCGGCGAGACGCTCCCGCAGATTCTCCCCCACCTTGCCCTTGATCTCGTCGGCGCGGGCGACGATGCTCTCCACCCCGCCGTACTGGTTGATCCACTTGGCGGCGGTCTTCGGCCCCACGCCCGGCACACCGGGCAGGTTGTCGCTCGTCTCCCCGACCAGGGCGGCCAGGTCACGGTACCGGTCCGGGCCGACCCCGAACCGTTCGCCCACCGCCGCCGGATCGATGCGGGCCAGGTCGGAGACGCCCTTGCGCGGGTAGAGGACGGTGATGCTGTCGTCAACCAGTTGGAAGGCGTCCCGGTCCCCGGTGCAGATCAGCACCTCCATGCCGGCGTCACGGGCCTGGCAGGCCAGGGTGGCGATCACGTCGTCGGCCTCGTAACCTTCCCGCTCCGCGGTGGGGATCCGGAGCGCGGCGAGGACCTCCTTGACCAGGCTGACCTGGCCGGCGAAATCTGCCGGCGTCTCCGCACGGCCGGCCTTGTATTCGGCGTAACGATCGGTGCGGAACGACCGGCGGGAGACGTCGAAGGCGACGGCGATGTGGGTGGGCTGCTCATCGCGCAGCACGTTAATCAGCATGGAGGTGAAGCCGTAGACCGCGTTGGTCGGCTGGCCGGTGGTGGTGGAGAAGTTCTCCACCGGCAATGCGAAGAACGCCCGGTAGGCCAGCGAGTGGCCATCGAGCAGGAGCAGGCGCGGGGTCGAGGCTGTCACGGTAGCCGACTCTAGCCCGCCGGCCCGACAACCTCCGACCCCGGCGACCCTGTATCGCGTGAATCCGCCCGTCTGCCGGGCGCGGGCAGTGCTAGAGAACCTTGGCGAGGAAGGCTTTGGTCCGCTCGTGCTGGGGGTTGGCGATCACCTCGCGGGGCACGCCGGATTCGACAACCACCCCGCCGTCCATGAAGACCAGCGAGTCGCCGACCTCACGGGCGAAACCGATCTCGTGGGTGACGACGATCATGGTCATGCCGTCGCGGGCCAGGTCCTTCATCACGTCGAGAACCTCACCGACCAGCTCCGGGTCCAGGGCGCTGGTCGGCTCGTCGAAGAGCATCAGCTTCGGGCGCATGGCCAGCGCCCGGGCGATCGCCACCCGCTGCTGCTGGCCGCCGGAGAGCTGCCCGGGGTAGGTGTCGACCTTGTCGGCCAGCCCCACCCGCTCCAGCAGCGCCAGCGCCCGCTCCCGCACCTCGCTCTTCGGCTCCCGCCGCACCCGCAGCGGCGCCTCCATGACGTTGTCCAGCGCCGTCATGTGCGGGAAAAGGTTGAAGCGCTGGAACACCATGCCGATCGACCGGCGCTGCGCGGCGACCTCCTTCTCCCGCAGCTCGTAGAGCTTGCCGCCCCGCTCCCGGTAGCCGACCAGCTCACCGTCGACCCAGATCCGACCAGCGTTGATCTTCTCGAGGTGGTTGATGCAGCGCAGGAAGGTCGACTTACCGGAGCCGGAGGGGCCGAGAACACAACACACCTCGCCCGCCTGCACCTCCAGGTCGACGCCCTTGAGCACATCGAGGGAGCCGAACGATTTATGCACATCCTCGGCCCGCACCATCGGGCCGCCCTCCGCGGCCGGCGGGGCGGCCTGGCTGGGCACAGTCAACTCGGTCACGGTGCTCCTCCTCCGCCGCCACCACCGGTTTCGGCCACCAAATTCCGCAGCCGCATCCTCGCCCGCTCACTCTGCCCGTAGCCCTTGGAGAAGTGCCGCTCCAGGAAGTGCTGGCCGACCATCAGGATGCTGGTCAGGAAGAGATACCAGAGGCAGGCCGCCACGTACATCGGGAAGATCTGGAACGTGTACTTGCCGACCCGGTCAAGCTGAAAGAACAGCTCCATACTCACGGGCACGTACAGCAGCAGTGAGGTGTCCTTGAGCATGGCAATGGTCTCGTTGCCGGTCGGCGGAATGATCACCCGCATCGCCTGCGGCAACACCACCCGACGCAAGACCTGGCCCCGGCTCATGCCCAACGCCGCCGCAGCCTCACTCTGCCCGGCGTCGACCGACTGGATCCCCGCCCGCACGATCTCGGACATGTAGGCGGCCTCGGAGAGCGCCAGACCGAGCAGACCGGCCAGGAAACCGGTCAGCACCTCGTGAGAGCTGAACCCGAAGACCCGCAGCTCAAGGTTATCAATGCCGAAGAGCCGACCGATGTGGGTGTCGAACGGCACGCCGAACTCGATCCGGCTCCACAGGATCCCGATGTTGCCGAAGACGGCCAGCAGCACCAGCCGGGGTATCGACCGAAAAACCCAGGCGTAGAGCCAGCCGACACCCCGCAGGATCGGATTTTCCGACAACCGCATCACCGCGACGACGATGCCCAGCGACACGGCGATCAGCATCGCGCTGACCGTCATCAGCAGGGTGCCGCGCAGCAGACCCTCGATAACCGGCGGTCGGAACATGTTGTCCACCATGAACGACCACTGGAACGCCTCGTTGGTGAACAACGCGTGCACGAACATCGCGGCCAGAACGGCCAGCACCGCGACCGCCACCCAGCGGCCCGGGTGCCGTACGGGCACGGCCTTGATCGGAGCCGGCCGTGCCCGTACGGGGGTAACTTCCTCGGTGGTCATTCAGTACCTAGGGGTTCACAGCGGGGTCGGTGATCGCGCCGTCGCCGACCTGCCACTTGTCGAGGATCTTCTGGTACGTGCCGTCGTCGATCAGCGCCTTGACCGCTTCGCGGACCACCTCGGCAAAGGCCGCCTGGTCCTTGGCAATCACATACCCGTACGGCGCCGCCTCGTACATCTTGTCCAACAGCTCCAACTGCCCGTTGGACTCGGTGACCGCGTACACCCCGACCGGGTAGTCGGCGAGCATCGCGTCGTCCTTGCCCGATATCACCGCCGCGGTCGCGTTGTCCTGGCCGGGGAACTGGTCGATGCTGATCTCCGGCTTGCCCGCATCCGTGCAGGCCTTCGACCGGGCCTCGATGTCGTCGACCTGGACGGTGTCCTTCTGCACCGCGATCTTCTTGCCGCAGGCGTCGTCGATGCTGACCCCGGCCGGGTTGCCCTTCTTGGTCACCCACTGGGTGCCGACCTGGTAGTAGCTGACCATGAGCGCCTGCTGCTTGCGGTCGTCGTTGATGGTGAACGACGAGACACCGATCTCGTACTTGCCCGAGTTGACGCCGGTGATGATGGCGCCGAAGTCGGCGGAGACGAACTCCGCCTCCAGCCCGAGCTTGGCTGCGACGGCGTGGAACAGCTCCACGTCGAAGCCGATCGCGGTCTTACCGTCCTCGTCCAGGAACTCGGCCGGAGCGTAGCTCGTGTCGCTACCGACCACGATCTTGCCATCGGCCTTGATCGCGTCCGGCACCTTCGCGGCCAGGTCCGCATCAGCGGTCGCGGTCACCTGCGGCTGCGCAGTGGTCTCCTTCTCGCCGCAGGCGGCGAGGGAGACGGTGAGCAGCGCAGCGCCGACGATCGCGGTCGCCGCCCGCCTGTTGATAGTGAACATAGGGTGGTGCTCCTTCTGTGATCTGAGGCGTGGGTCCGGCTAGGCGACGCCCAGGTAGGCCTCTTTGACCGCCGGGTCGTGCAGCAACTCCGGGCCGGGGCCTTCCTTGACGATCCGGCCGGTCTCCAACACGTACGCCCGGTGTGCCCGGGAGAGCGCCTGCTGCGCATTCTGCTCCACCAGCAGGATCGTGGTCCCCTGCTGGTTGATCTCCATAATGATGTCGAAGATCTGCTGGATCAGCATCGGTGCCAGCCCCATCGATGGCTCGTCGAGCAGCAGCAGCTTCGGCCGGCTCATCAGCGCCCGGCCGACCGCCAGCATCTGCTGCTCACCGCCGGAGAGGGTGCCGCCCAACTGCTTACGCCGCTCCGCCAACCGTGGGAAGAGTTCAAGCACCCGCGCCAGGTCGGCGGCGATGCCGGCCTTGTCCCGCCGGGTGTAGGCGCCCATGTCCAGGTTCTCCAGCACCGACATGCCGGGGAAGATGCCCCGCCCCTCCGGCGCCTGGCAGAGCCCACGCCCCACCCGCAGATCCGCACGGAGTTTGGAGATGTCCTCCCCGGCGAAGCGGATCCGGCCGGACGCGATCGGCCGGATCCCGGAGATAGCCCGCATCGTGGTGGACTTACCCGCCCCGTTCGCGCCGATCAGCGCGACGATCTCGCCCTCACCGACGGTGAGGCTGATGCCGTGCAGCGCCTGGATCCGTCCGTAGAGCAGGCTGACATTGTCGATCTCAAGCAGCATCGTCGGGCACTCCCAGGTAGGCGGCGATCACCTTCGGGTTGTCCCGCACCTCGGCCGGAAGCCCCTCCGCGATCTTTCGTCCGAACTCCAGCACCACGATCCGGTCGGTGACACCCATGACCAGCTTCATGTCGTGCTCGATGAGCAGGATGGTGACTCCCCGGTCGCGGATCTTCCGGATGAGCTGGAGCAGCTCCTCCTTCTCCGCCGGGTTGAAGCCGGCGGCCGGCTCGTCCAGGCAGAGCAGCACCGGATCGGTGGCCAACGCCCGCGCGATCTCCAGTCGGCGCTGCTCACCGTAGGAGAGGTTGCGGGCCATCTCGTTGATTCGGTCGGCGATGCCGACGAACTCGAGCAGCTCCCGCGCCTTCTCCCGCCCCTCGCGCTCCTCCCGCCAGTGCCGCGGCAGCCGCAGCATCGCGGAGATCACGCTGGTCTTGTGGTGCGCATCCGCCCCGACCTGCACGTTCTCCAACGCGGTCATCTCCGGGAAGAGCCGGATGTTCTGGAAGGTGCGGGCCATCCCCATCCGGGTGATGTGGTGCTTCTTTTTTCCGGTGATCCGCTGACCGCGGAACCGGATCTCCCCCTCTGAGGGGCGGTAGATGCCCGTCATCGCATTGAAGCAGGTCGTCTTCCCGGCCCCGTTCGGCCCGATCAACCCGAGGATCTCCCCCTTGTAGAGAGTGAAATCCACATTGTTCAGCGCGACCACGCCACCGAAACGGAGCGTGACCTGGTCAACCTCGAGCAACGGCTCGCGAGCGTCCTCCACCGCCACCCGCTGCTCGGGAACCTTCTGTGCGGTGTCACCCACCGACCATCACCTCCTTACGCCGGTCCTTGAACTCGGCGGCACGACGCCGGTTGGCGATCAACCCCTGAGGACGGTAGATCATCATGAGGACCAGGGCGACGCCGAAGAGCAAGAACCGGAACTCGTACAGCTGAAAGCCGAAAATCTCGACGCCGCGGAACCGCTCCATCAGGTAGAAGGTCAGCCCGCCACCGACGACCCCGCCGATGAGGTTGCCCGATCCACCCAGAATCACCGCTGCGAGGATGATGATCGAGTTGAGTAGCTCGAAGCTCTGGTTGTTGACGAAGCCCTGCTTGCCGGCGAAGAGCGCGCCGGCGAGACCGCCGACCGCCGCCCCGGCCACAAAAGCCCAGAGCTTGAACTTGAAGGTCGGCACTCCCATCAACTGGGCTGCGTCCTCATCCTCCCGAATGGAGATCCAGGCCCTGCCGACCCGGCTGTTAATCAGGTTACGAGTAGCGACAAGAACCAGGATGATCAGGGTGAGCACCAGCCAGTAGTACGGCCGCGGGTCGAGCACCCCGAAGATCGGCTTCCCGTCCGAGTAGGTGCCCGGCGGGTGCGGGAGCCGGTTGAAGCCGCGCTGCCCCCGCAGGAACTCCGAACTGGTCGCCGCGATCCGGATCATCTCGGCGAAGCCGAGCGTCACAATTGCCAGGTAGTCACCCCGCAACCGCAGCGTCGGCAGACCGAGCAGCAGCCCGGAGAGCATGGTCAGGCCGATCGCTATCGGCACGACCGCCACCCACGGCCACATCGCCTTGAGATCACTGTTCGGCGAGGTGAGCACCGCCACCGTGTAGGCGCCGACCGCGAAGAACCCGAAATACCCCAGGTCGAGCAGACCGGCGAAGCCGACCACGATGTTGAGGCCCACCGCCAGCAACACGTAGATCGACATCATGAAGAGCACCTGGCCGAAGTTGGAGCCGGTGGTCGGGATCGGCCCGAGCCACTGGTAGAACTCCTTGTTCGGCAGGGCGTAGAAAAAGACGATGATCGCCGCAAGACCGAGCCAGCGCACCCAGCGCGGCATGCCGCGCCAGCGTTCGCCGAGCACCTCCCGGCCCGCGCGGGCCTTCTCCATCACGCTGGTCATACCCGTGCCCTCCCCAGTGATTCGCCGAGCAGGCCGGTCGGGCGGAACATCAACAGCACGATCAGCACCACGAAGGCGACGAGGTTCCTCCACTCTGTTCCAACCAGCTCCGAGGCATAGTTCTCCGTCAGGCCGAGCAGCAGGCCACCCACCAACGCGCCGCGCAGGTTGCCGATCCCGCCGAGCACGGCGGCGGTGAACGCCTTGATGCCCAGCAGGAAACCGGCGTGGTAGACCACCGATCCGATCCGCGCGTTGTAGAGCAAACCGGCGACACCGGCCATGAGGCCGCCGACGATGAAGACCACCAGAATGATCCGGTCCTTGTTGATCCCCATCAGGGCGGCGGTGTTCTGGTCCTGGGCCACCGCCCGGATGCCCCGACCGATCCGGCTACGGTTGATGAAGAAGTCGAGGCCGACCATCATCACCAGCGCGGCGCCGATGACCAGCAGTTGCACCGGGTAGACCTCTGCCCCACCGATGCTGAAGAGCACCTCGTTGGGCATCAGCGTCGGCGCGCTTTGGGCCTTCCGCCGGGTAAAAATACCGAATGCTTCAGCGAGCACAATCGATAGGCCGATCGCGGTGATCAGGAAGGCCAGCCGCGGAGCATTGCGCCGCCGCAGCGGCCGGTACGCCACCCGTTCCACCACCGCCGCGACCCCGGCCGACGCCAGCGCCGCCACGACCAACGCAATCAGCAGATACAGGATGATGGCCCCGACGCCGGAGACCACTGAGTCCTGGTTGAGCCCCAGCAGCTGCCAGGTCCACAACGCAGCGAACGCCCCGGTGATGAAGACCTCGGAGT
Organism: Micromonospora sp.; assembly: GCA_036278255.1. Taxonomy (GTDB): domain Bacteria; phylum Actinomycetota; class Actinomycetes; order Mycobacteriales; family Micromonosporaceae; genus DASULK01. Next base: position 7,657 of record DASULK010000040.1, on the reverse strand, counting down.
GGGCAAAGTTAATAAGTTTCAGCACGCCGTAGACCAGCGTGTAACCCAGCGCGACCAGCGCGTAGATCGCGCCGATGGTCAAGCCGGTTATCGTGAGAGTTCCGAAGTTGGAAATCAACCCGTCAACGTTCACAAGAAAAACCGCTCCAGCGGGATCGAAGAGAAGGGACGGGCGCGACCGGAAGCGAACCCCCCGGTCGCGCCCGTCCGTCTGACTGCCTAGAAGCTGAACTGCCAGCGATGGCAGTTACATCTTCGGGGCCTCCTGGACCGGCACGGTCTCGCCGCCCTCGACCTTGTAGATCCAGATCTTGACCTCATCCGGGTCCAGCTCACCGTTCTCGGTGAACCTGTAGTTCGCCGAGACACCCTGGCCGTTGTAGTTCCGGACGAACTCCACCATGTCGGTGCGGGTGGTCTTACCCTCCCGGATTCCGGCGAGCAGGATGTTCGCCGCGTCGTAGGCGGAGTCGCTGTAGGTGCCGGGCTCAACGCCGTTGAGGGCCTTGTACTCCTCCACGAAGTTGCCGCCCGCCTTTTCGGCCGGTGCGCACGGGCAGGTCACGATGCTACCCTCAGCCGCCGCCGCACCGGCGATCTCGATGTACTCAGGACCCTTGACACCGTCATCGCTGACCAGAACCGCATCCACGCCGGCCGCGGTCATCTGCTTGCGGATCAGACCGGCTTCCTGGTAGTAGCCACCGAAGTAGACGGCGGTCGCGCCGGAGGACTTAATCTTGGCGATAGTGGCGGAGAAGTCGTTCTGCTTCCCATCACTCTCGACCTTGTCGGATGCAACGACCTTGGAGCCAAGGATCTTCTTGATCTCGTCCGCCAGGCCCATACCGTACGCCGACTGGTCGTCGATGACGAAGACCTTCTCGGCGTTGAGCTTCTCCGTGATGTACCAGGCGGCGGCCGGAGCCTGGCTCTGGTCGTTGCCGACCACCCGGAAGAAGGTCTTCCACCCCTCCGAGCTCAGGCTGGTGCGGGTAGCGGAGGCGGTGACGTGCACCAGCCCCGCCTCGGCGAAGGCCGGGTTCGCAGCCTCCGACTCGCCGGAGAAGGCCGGCCCGACAATGCCAAGGATCTTCTCATCATCGATGGCTCGCTGTGCCAGCTGGGGTGCCTGGTCCGGGTTCCCCTGCGAGTCCAGCGGGACCAACTCGACCTTGCACTCCGGGTTGTCCTTGTTGTACTGCTCGACCGCGAGCCTGACGCCGTAGTTCTCGTTGATGCCGAGCGCCGCCGCTGGGCCGGTCAGCGCACCAAAGAATGCGATCTTGTAACCACACGCGCTCGCCTCGCCGCCGTCAGCGCTGTCGCTCTTGCAGGCGGCAGCGCCTACAACGAGCGCCAGCGCGGCGACACCGCCGAGCACCCGCGCGAACTTTTGCCTCAAGACTCGAACCCCTCCTCCACTCCGACCCGAACCACCCGTTGCCAACTGGCTCTTGCGGGCGGCACGAGTGTGACCGACATCCCGGTCTGGGGCGGGACGTTATCCCACCAGGCAGGCGGGCCGTAAGTCCCTGGAATGGGGGTTCACTAAACCGTTACGTAGCGTGCCCGTCGTTCCACGAATTCCACGCCAGTTAACACCCTCATTGCCCGGAATTGTCGCCTGGCACCTCGGTCACGATCCGGTCCGCGACCTCACGCATACTCAGCCGGCTGTCCATCGCCGTGCGCTGGATCCACTTGAACGCCTGCGGTTCAGTCATCCCATACGCCGTCATCAGCGTCCCCTTGGCCCGCTCGACGATTTTGCGGGTCTCCAGCCGGTCGGTCAGCCCGGCGACCTCGGACTCCAGCACGGCGATCTCCGCGTGACGAGACAGGGCAATCTCGATCGCCGGCACCAGATCCCCCTTCTGGAAAGGCTTGACCAGATAGGCCATCGCTCCGGCCGCCCGGGCCCTCTCCACCAGATCGCGTTGGCTGAACGCGGTCAGGATGATCACCGGGGCGATCCGGGCCCCGGCGATCCGCTCCGCCGCCGCCAGCCCGTCCATCACCGGCATCTTGATGTCGAGGATGACCAGGTCGGGCTTCAACTCCTCGGCCAGCCGTACGGCGGTCTCACCGTCCCCCGCCTCGCCGACCACCTCGTAGCCCTCTTCGGCGAGCATCTCGGCCAAGTCGAGCCGGATCAGCGCCTCATCCTCGGCGATCAGCACCCGCCGACGCTCGCCACTCGCCTGCATCTCCCCCACGAACCTCTACCCCTAACACTTGCCCGGTACCACCCGGTGTCCGTCACGAGGGTAGTCCGGTACAGTTGGCGGCACTCGCCGGGATGGTGGAACAGGCATACACGGAAGTCTCAAACACTTCTGCCCGAAAGGGCTTGCGGGTTCGAATCCCGCTCCCGGCACCAAAATGTCGCACGTACGTTCTAGCGTGCCTGCGTGCATCCTCTTCACGTACGTAATCGCGCCCGCCAGCTCTACCTCGCAGGCGACACCATCGCGGCAGCCGCACGGGCCGTTAACCTGCCCTATGACACCGTGTGGCACTGGTGCCGTGACCGTCCGGAACCCAAGCAAACTGGTAGCGAACTCAGGTGCTTCCGTTGCGGCGAACGAGGTGGTGGGCCAACCGATCCCGCGGCCTACGCGTATCTGCTCGGGCTCTACCTCGGCGACGGGCACCTGGTCACGTCGGCTCGGGTCCCCGTATTGCGCATCTACTGCACAAACACCTGGCCGAATCTGATCGACGCCTGCGAAGAGGCCATGAAGGCAGTCCTCGCCGCTTCCGTGCAGCGGGTGCAGAAGATTGGCTGTGTCGCGGTGCAGAGCTATGGGAAGCACTGGCCGTGCCTGCTGCCGCAGCATGGGCCGGGCAAGAAGCACGACCGGCCGATCGTCCTGACCGAGTGGCAGCGCCCGATCATCGCGGCGCAGGCGGGACATTTCCTGCGCGGCCTCTTCCACTCGGACGGTTGCCGGGTCGCCAACCGGGTCACCGTCCGGGGCAAGGTGTACGTCTACCCGCGCTGTCTGTTCGTCAACAAATCGGCCGACATCATGGAGCTGTGTCAGTGGGCGCTGGATCTGTTGGGGATCGCCTGGCGGATGAACCGGAGCAACTCCCTCTCCGTGGCGCGGCGGGAGGCGGTCGCCGCGCTCGACCGCCACGTCGGCCCGAAATCATGACCAGCAGAACCTCGGAAGAAAGCGTCGCCGTGCGGGTTGAATAGTGTTGTGATCAATATTCCTTTGTCCGTTCTCGACCTCGCACCGGTCGCGGCCGACGCGCCCGTCAGTGAGGCTTTGGCCCACACCACCGAGCTGGCCCGCCGTACCGAAGCCCTCGGCTACCACCGCTTCTGGGTGGCGGAGCATCACAACATGCCGGCCATCGCGAGTTCAGCGCCGGCCGTGCTGATCGCCCACCTGGCCGCCCACACCTCGTCGATCCGGGTCGGTTCCGGCGGTGTGATGCTGCCCAACCACGCTCCGCTGGTGGTCGCCGAGCAGTTCGGCACCCTGGCGGCGCTGCATCCGGGTCGGATCGACCTGGGGCTCGGGCGGGCACCGGGCACCGATCCGGTGACCGCCGCGGCGCTACGCCGGACGCGGGAGGGGCTCTCCGCGGAGCATTTCCCGCAGGAGCTGGCGGAGCTGGTCAACTACTTCACGGGCGATCACCCGACGCCGATCACGGCGACGCCGGGGCGGGGCGAGATGCCAGCGGTGTGGCTGCTGGGGTCGAGTGACTTCAGCGCCCGGCTCGCCGGGCTGCTCGGGCTGCCGTTCTCCTTCGCGCACCATTTCAGTGCGGCGCACACGCTGCCGGCGGTGGCGCTGTACCGGCGGCATTTCCGGCCGTCACGGTGGCTGGATGAGCCGTACGTGATGGTGGCGGTGAACGCGGTCTGTGCCGACACCGATGGGCGGGCGCGGTGGCTGGCTGGGCCGGCGGGGCTGTCGTTTCTGCAGTTGCGGTCGGGGCGGCCGCAGCCGTTGGCGAGCCCCGAGGAGGCGGCGGCGTACCCATATACGGAGGCGGAGCGGGAGTTTGTGGAGGCGCGGTACGCGGGGCAGGCGGTGGGGTCGCCGGAGACGGTGCGTCGGCAGCTCGGTGAGCTGCTGGAGCGGACCGGCGCGGACGAGCTGATGCTGACGACGATGGTGTACGACATCGCCGACCGGATGCGCTCGTACGAGTTGGTCGCCGAGCGGGTGGCCGGTGGTCTGCGGCGGCAAGGTTGACTGGTTCTGCTGCCGCTGCGGCGTTTCCAACAGTCCAGGAAGCCCTTGCCTGGCGGCTCATTGCTTGATCGACTGTTGGCATGGCCGGACACATGGACCCCGAGGAGTTCCGACGCAACGGGTACGCGGTGATCGATTGGATCGCCGACTACTGGGCGACGCTGGCGCAGCGACCGGTGGCGCCGCCGGTGAAGCCGGGGGAGATCGCAGCGCGGCTGCCGGTGACGGCACCGGAACAGGGTGAGGAGTTCGGGCGGATCCTCGCTGATCTGGACGCCGTCGTCTCCCCGGGCACCACCCACTGGCAGCATCCGGGGTTCTTCGCCTACTTCCCGGCCAACACCTCGGGACCGAGTGTGCTGGGTGATCTGGTCGCTGCGGGGCTGGGCACACAGGGCATGTTATGGGCGACGGGTCCGGCCTGCACCGAGGTGGAGACGGTGATGCTGGACTGGCTGGCGGAGCTGCTCGACCTGCCGGCGCGGTTCCGGTCGACCGGCACCGGCGGCGGGGTGATCCAGGATTCGGCGTCGTCGGCGACGCTGGTCGCCACCTTGGCGGCGTTGCATCGGGCCAGCGGCGGGCGGTGGCGCAGGGACGGACTGGAGGGGCGGTTCCGGGTCTACACCTCCACACAAGGGCATTCGTCGATTGAGAAGGCGGTACGGATCGCCGGGCTCGGCGATGCGGGTGCCCGGCTCATCGAGGTTGATCCGCGGACGCTGGCGATGTGCCCGGAGGCGCTGCGGGCGGCGATCGAGGCGGATCGGGCTGCGGGGGTGACGCCGGCTCTGGTGGTCGCCACGATCGGCACCACCTCGACCACCGCTGTCGATCCGCTGCCGGCGATCGGCGAGCTGTGCCGGGAGTACGGTGTCTGGCTGCATGTTGATGCTGCGTATGCCGGGGCGGCGGCGGTCTGCCCGGAGCTGCGCTGGTCGCATGCGGGTGTGGAGTACGCCGATTCCTATTGTTTCGATCCGCACAAGTGGCTGTTGACCGGTTTTGATTGTGACGCGTTCTGGGTGGCGGACCGGGCGGAGCTGATCGAGGCGCTGACGGTGTTGCCGGAGTATCTGCGCAATGCGGCGACCGAGTCGGGTGCGGTCATTGATTACCGGGACTGGCAGGTGCCGCTGGGCCGGCGGTTCCGGGCGTTGAAGTTGTGGTTCGTGCTGCGCTGGTACGGCGTGGAGGGGCTACGGGCGCACATCCGTTCCGGGGTGGAGTTGGCGCAGCGCTTCGCGGGGTGGGTACGGGCCGATGACCGGTTCGAGGTGGTGGCCCCGCATCCGTTCTCGCTGGTCTGTTTCCGGTTGCGGGGCGACGAGAAGGGGGTTGGCTGTGATGGGGCCGGGGCGGAGCCGGCCGGCGGCCGTCCCGGTGGGGAGCGCTCCGATGTCGATGACCGTAATGCGGAGTTGTTGGCGCGGGTGAATGCGACCGGTCGGGTCCTGTTGACACATACCCGGGTGGAGGGTCGCTACACGCTGCGGTTGGCGGTGGGGTCGCCGCTGACGACGGAGGAGCATGTGGCTGAGGCATGGCGCTTGATCTCCGATGCCGCCTCAGCCTTGGATGTCCGTTAGAGGGGCCTCCCCGCTAGTTCTTGATCGACGGGGTGGCTGAATGTGGGGCGGGTGGAAGGTCAAGCGGTCACTCCCCGACGCGGCGTAGCAGGCCCTCCTGGACGGCGCTGGCGATATGCACCCCATCGGCGGTGAACATGCGTCCGGTGGCCAAGCCGCGAGCGCCGGCGGCCGACGGGCTCCAGCAGTCGTAGAGGAACCACTCGTCGGCGCGGAACGGGCGGTGGAACCAGAGGGCGTGGTCGAGGCTGGCGCCGATCACTCCGCCGGGTCCCCAGACCTCGCCGTGGACGGAGAGCACCGCGTCGAGCAGGGTCAGATCGGAGGCGTACGTGAGGGCGCAGGCGTGCAGGAGCGGATCGTCGGGGAGTTTCCCGTCGATGCGCATCCACACCCGCTCGTAGGGATTGGCGGGACGGTGGCCGGGGCGCACCCAGCCCGGCTCGCTGACGTAACGGACGTCGATGGGGCGGGAGAGTGCTGTCCAGATGCCCAGCCGCTCCGGGTAGCGGGACAACCAGTCGCTGAGCGTGGGGGCTTCGTCCGGTCCGGGCACGTCGGGTGGGTGGGGGGCTTGGTGGTCCAGCCCCTCTTCCTGCCGCTGGAAGGAGGCCGACATGAAGAAGATCGGCTTGCCGTGCTGCCAGGCTACGGAGCGGCGTACGGAGAAGGAGTGGCCGTCCCGGATGTTCTCGACGCGGTAGTCGATCGGTTCGGTGGGGTCGCCGGGGCGGACGAAGTAGCCGTGCAGGGAGTGGACGGCGCGGTCCGGGGCGACGGTACGCCCGGCGGCCACCAGTGCCTGGCCGGCGACCTGTCCGCCGTAGACGCGCAGCGGCCCGATCGGTGGGCTGGTGCCGCGGAACGACATCTCGTCGACCCGGTCTAGGTCGAGCAGTTTGAGTAGTTCGTCAACGGCGGCTTGGCCGACGAGTCGGTCCTCTGTGTTCACCACGGTGGCCGTACGGCGGCCGGGTCGACCAGGGTGCCGAGCTGGTGGACCCGCAGGGTGTTGGTGGAGCCGGGGGTGCCGGGTGGGCTACCGGCCACGATGACCACGTAGTCGCCGGGCTTGGCCATGCCGAGGCCGAGGAGGGCGTGGTCCACCTGGCGGAACATGTCGTCGGTGTGCTGTACGAACGGCATGAGGAAGGCTTCCACGCCCCAGGAGAGTGCGAGTTGGCAACGCACTTCGGGTACCGGGGTGAAGGCGACCAGCGGCAGGCGGCAGTGTAGGCGGGAGAGTCGCCGGACGGTGTCGCCGGTCTGGGTGAAGGCGACGAGGGCCTTGGCGCCGATGGCGCGGGCGATCTGGGAGGCGGCCACGGTCAGCGCGCCGCCGTGGGTGCGGGGGTCGTGTTGGAGTCGGGGCACGGTGATCGATCCCGACTCGGTAGTGGTGATGATTTTGGCCATGGTGCTCACGGTGAGCACCGGATATTTGCCGACGCTGGTTTCGCCGGAGAGCATGACCGCGTCAGCGCCGTCCAGTACCGCGTTGGCGACGTCGGACGCCTCGGCCCGGGTCGGGCGGGAGTTGTCCATCATTGAGTCGAGCATCTGGGTCGCGACGATGACGGGTTTGGCGTTTTCCCGGCAGAGCTGCACGGCACGTTTCTGCACCAGGGGCACCTGGTCGAGGGGGAGTTCCACCCCCAGGTCGCCGCGGGCGACCATGACGCCGTCGAAGGCGGCGATGATCTCCTCGAGGTGCTCCACGGCTTCGGGTTTCTCCACTTTGGCCAGCACTGGCCGGCGTACCGCGGCTTCGTCCATGACCTGGTGGACCAGTTTGATGTCCTCGGGCGAGCGGACGAACGAGAGCGCCACCAGGTCGACGCCGAG
>DASULK010000039.1:0-5750 GCA_036278255.1 Micromonospora sp. | reverse complement strand
TCTTGGAGCTGGGATACCAGCGGTCGATCACGATCAGGCGGCGGCCGTAGGTGTGGGTCTTGTATGCCAGCATCCGGCGGAAGGTGGCCCACCCGCTGTCGGAGATGGCCTTGGCCAGTTTCCGGTTGCGGAGCATGCCGGCCACGTTCAGATCCTCGACGACGATGGTGTCGTAGCGGCGCACCAGGTCAGTGGAGGTGCGGTGCAGGAAATCCTGCCGGGCGGCGCGGACTTTGCGGTGGGCGCGGGCGATCTTGGCTTTGGCTTTGGCCCGGTTGTTCGATCCACGTTGTTTGCGGGCCATGCGCCGCTGGTAGCGGGCCAGGTTACGGGCCTTACGCTCCAACAGCCGAGGATTGGCAACCCTGTCACCGTCGCTGGTGACAGCGAAATCGGTGATCCCGAGGTCGATACCGACCGCAGCGCCGGCCGATGGCAGCGGGGCCGGGTCGGCGACCTCGACCGCCAGCGAGACGTACCAGCGCCCGTCCGGATCACGGGACAGGGTCACCGTACTCGGGTCGATGCTGGCCGGGTCGATGTGCGGCCAGGACCAGACCAGCCGAAGCGGGCTGTTCATCTTGGCCAGCCACAGTTGGCCGTCACGCCAACGGAACCCGGAGCGGGTGTACTCGACCGACTGCCTACCAGAACGGGACTTGAACCGCGGGTACCGGGCACGACCGGTGAAAAAGTTGACAAACGCCTTCTGCTGAATACGGGTGACCTGCTGCAACGGCACACTCGACACCTCACGCAAAAACGCCAGGCCCGGGTCACGTTTCAACTCGCTCAGGAAGGCGTTGGCCTGCGACACATTCGTGGCCAGCCGCTCGGCGTGCCAGCGGGCCTGCCGCCACCCCAGCAGACGGTTCCATACCAGGCGTACACAGCCGAACGTGCGGTTGAGCACCGCTGCCTGCTCCGGGGTCGGATAGACCCGACACTTGTACGCCGTCCGCACACCACAACCTTGCCAGTCACGTCTGACAATGTTGAACGCCGATCGCCTTGGCGGCGATCGGCTACCCCTGACCCGCTACGCGGGAAGTCCGAATTCCTTTCCACGGCTCAAGCCGGGGGTCTCCTTCGGAGGTTTCGATGAGTCAGCCGCACCTGGAGTTGAAGCTGCCACCGCCGCTGCCTTTGGGTGGCTTGCGGGTGATACCGCTGGGCGGCCTGGGGGCGATCGGCCGCAACATGACCGTCTTCGAATACGACGGCAAGTTGCTCATCGTTGACTGTGGCGTGCTCTTCCCCGACGTGGAGCAGCCCGGCGTCGATCTGATCCTCCCCGACTTCGCGCCGATCCTCGACCGGCTCGTCGATGTGCAGGCGATCGTGCTCACCCACGGGCACGAGGACCACATCGGCGCGGTGCCCTATCTGCTGGCCCACAAGTCCGACATCCCGTTGGTCGGTTCCCAGTTCACCCTTGCCCTGGTCGAAGCCAAGCTCGCCGAGCGGCGTATCGAGCCGTACACCCTGACCGTTCGCGAAGGGCAGCGCGAGCGGCTCGGGCCGTTCGAATGCGAGTTCTTCGCCGTCAACCACTCCATCCCCGATGCGCTCGCGGTCGCCATCCGTACGCCGGCGGGCATGGTGCTGCACACCGGCGATTTCAAGATGGACCAGCTGCCGCTCGACGGTCGGATCACCGACCTGGCGGGCTTCGCCCGGCTCGGGGCCGAAGGCGTCGACCTGCTGCTTTCCGACTCCACCAATGCGGAGGTTCCCGGCTTCGTCCCCTCCGAGCGGGAGATCGGCCCGGTCATCAACTCGATCTTCGCCGAGGCCCGCGGGCGGATCATCGTCGCATCATTCGCCTCGCACGTGCACCGGGTGCAGCAGGTCCTTGATGCCGCCCACGAACACGGCCGGAAGGTCACCTTCATCGGCCGCTCCATGGTCCGCAACATGGGCATCGCCCGGGATCTGGGGTTGCTGCGGATCCCCGCCCGCCTCGTGGTCGGGCTCGACGAGGCGACCACGCTTCCCCCGGACCGGATCGTACTGATGTCGACCGGATCGCAGGGGGAGCCGATGAGCGCACTGGGCCGCATGGCCACCGGCGATCACCGGCACGTCACCGTCGAACCGGGCGACACGGTGGTGTTGGCCAGCTCCCTGGTGCCCGGCAACGAGACCTCCGTCTACCGGGTGATCAACCAGCTGTCCCGGGCGGGAGCGACCGTCATCCACAAGGACGTCGCCAAGGTCCACGTGTCGGGTCATGCCCCCGCGGGGGAGTTGCTCTACCTGCTCAACATGGTGCGGCCGAGCAACCTGATGCCGGTGCACGGTGAATGGCGGCACCTGCGGGCGCATGCCCAGCTCGGTGTCGAGTCGGGGATGTCCGAGGAGCAGATCGTGCTCTGCGAGGACGGCGATGTGGTCGACCTGGTTGATGGGCGCGCGTCGGTGGTCGGTCATGTCAAGAGCCGGTACGTCTACGTCGACGGGCTCGCGGTCGGCGACGTGGAGGAGTCGCTGCTGACCGAGCGCCGCATCCTGGGCGACGGTGGTTTCATCGCGGCAACCGTGGTGGTCGATTCGGCGACCGGGACGGTTGTCGGGGGCCCCACCGTCTCCGCCAAGGGGTTCTCCTCCGACCCGGAGGCGTTCAGCGCGGTGATCCCGCTGATCACCAACGCGTTGAACAAGGCGGCCACCGAGGGCATCACCGATCCGCACCAGCTGCAGCAGATCGTGCGACGTACCGTCGGGCGCTGGGTCAACGGCGCCTACCGCCGACGCCCGATGATCGTTCCGACCGTCGTCGAGGTCTGACGCGCCCGTCCCGTCCTCCGCGTTCGGTTCCGTCGCGTTCATCGGGCCGGAGCTGGTCAAGGCAGTGCGTCCACCGCGTCGGCGAAGGCGATGCCGGCGGCCAGCGCGGTGGCGACGAGCCGGCCCAACTGGCGCCGGGTCGCCCCGTGTTTCAGGTCGTTGCTCAGGTCACCGGCGAGCAGCAGCTCCCCCTCGCCGGTGTCATGCGCGTACGCCTTGGGCATCAGCCAGTCGTGGTTCCAGGCATTGCAGAATTCGTACGCATCCGCCCGCCGATCGATGGGCAGCCGACGTGCAGCGATCACTTGGATGTGCAGGATGTCCCGCTCTTCGCCGAGCCGGTCGAAGCGGATCATGGCGTTGCCCCACCGGCACTCGACTGCACCGTTGTCGGTGACCACGTAGTGGTCGCCGCGTTCGTCCAGCGCGGCCATGATCATCTCGGTCTGGAGTGGAGCGATCGCGTCCCGCTCCTCGTCGGCCGCAACCTGCTGCCCGTCCACCGGCAGATCCACCGTGACTCCCGGATCGTCGGGTAGGTCATCCGACGGCAGCGGAAGCGGCGCGCAGAGCGGGCGTGCCGACAGCCAGGCCGCTACCCTCCCGGACTGATGGTTGGTGCCGTTGCGGGCATCGAAGCGTCCCGCCAGATCCTCCGCGGTGGCTACCAGGCCGGCACCGATTTCGGCCACCGTCAGGTCGGCCGCCGGTCGTTCCCCGAAAGCCGGACGGTGCAGGATCCGCCCCCCGGCCCCCGCCTCGGTGGCGAGCCGGCAGACAAGCGCGCCGGCGGCGGCGAATTCCATCGCGGAAGCCTCGTCGTACGGGCGGTCCAGCCAGCCGAGATGCTCGGCGAGAAGATCCAGCCCCCGTTCGTGATGACCACTGAGGGCACAGAAACGCAGATGTCCCGCCAGCAGGGGGAAGGCGTGCCGCTCCTGTCGGTGCCGCCGGTAGGCGTGCACGTGTGCCTCTGCTGCCTCCTCAAAACGCCCCAGATGCAGGTAGGGGATCAGCGCGGCGACCATCGCCCGCTCCGGCTGCTCCAGGCAACCGGGGGCGCCCTTCAGCAGCGGTTCGACGACCCGTACCGCCTCGCCCCATTCACCCCAGCCGGCCAGCAGTTCAGCCTGCCGGACCGGCTCGCAGCCGGGGCAATCGCTGATCTCGTCGCGCTGCGCCCCTCGCCACCGGGCCAACCAGCGCCGGGCTGCCCGCTCATCCCCGAGGTGATCGACGATCCGGCACCGTAGGTTGTAGACCACCTGCAGGCTCTGCCCGCCCGTGGACAGCCGCCGCTCCAGATCGTCGAGCGCCGCCCGGGTCTGCTCCAGCCCCATCCGCGGGGTGACCACCAGCGCGGCCACCGACCACTTGTGGTGCCGGAGTGACAGCTCCGCGTCCCGCTCGTCGAAGAGAGCGGAGGCCCGGTCGGGAGCGGTCCGGCACCAGTAGAGGGCGGGTAACATCCGCCACCGCTCGGTGTGGCTCTGGCAGGTGGCTATCAATTCGGCGCGGGCATCAAATCCGAGCCGCAGATCGCTGGCGGCATCGGCGTGGGCGATGACCCGTTCCAGTTTGGCGATCTTGTCGTCGTCGGGCAGATCCCGGGCTTCCGCCAGGGCCGCGACCAACTCATCGCGCCTCAATGTCCCTCCCGATCGGACTGCTGCTCCGCCGCGGCATCCCTGCCGCAACGGCGGTTGCCGTGACGGATCGTTGAGTGAGCGGGCGGACACGGGTCACAAAAGCGGGGCTTCGTTGAGCCGCGCCGCTACCGTATGACTCTATGGCGGGTCGTACCTCTCCGGCGAGCCGGCGTCGCGGCGCGTCGTCGGCGCGTAGTGCTGCGACCGCGCGTGCCCGGCAGAGCCCCCGCACCCGGACGCCGACGCGCCGACGCGCCACCCGCCCTGGGCCGGCTGTCCTGATCGGTCGCGCCGTCCGTGCTCTCTGGATGGGACTGGCCCACGCCGTCGGCTGGATGGTGCGCACGGTCGGCCAGCAGGCGGCGACGGCCCGGGATCTCGACCCCGAGCACCGGCGCGACGGTGCCGGGCTCTTCCTGCTGGGGCTGGCCATCCTGACCGCCGTCGCGGTCTGGTTCTCCTCTGCCGGACCGCTGGGCACCTGGGTCGCCGACAGTGTCCGGTTGTTCCTCGGAGCGATCGCGGTGGCGCTGCCGGTGCTGTTGTCTGTCGGAGCGCTCCGCCTGATGCGCAAGCCCGGCGAGCCGACCCACCGCGGTCGCGGGGTCGTCGGCTGGGCGGCGCTCATCCTGGCCACCGCGGGACTGCTGCATGTGGCGCACCGCCCGGTCGGCAACGCCGAACGCGACTACGCCGGTGGCATCATCGGCGCCGGGGTCGGCGAGATGCTGATCCGGACCGTCAGCCCGTGGGTGGCCGTCCCGCTGCTCGTGCTCCTGCTCTTCTTCGGACTGCTCGTGGTCACCGCGACCCCGATCAACAAGATCCCCGAACGGCTGGGGCTGCTCGCCGGTACGGTGGCGGGCCGCTCGCCGGACCCGACCGATGAGGACGGCCCGGCGGGCCGGCGGGCGCCGGCTGGCTCCGGGCGACGGCCACGGCGGCCGGTGAGCCCGGTAGAGGTCTCCGAGCCGGACGGGGACGACGAGCACGCCCAGGAGGTCGCCCAAGACACCATGGCATTTTCGCGGAAGCGCTCGGCGAAGGCGCCGGCTGCGCGCCGTCCCCCGGAGCCGCCGGAGCATTCCCCGGCCCCGACCCGGGCCGAGCAACTCGCCATCACCGGCCTGGCTGGCGACTACGCCCTGCCCCCGGCCAACCTGCTGCGCTCGGGCAGTGCCCCCAAAATCCGGAGCAAGGCCAATGACGAGGTCATCGCCGCGCTGGAGGGTGTCTTCGAGCAGTTCGACGTGGACGCAGCAGTCACCGGCTTCACCCGCGGACCCACCGTTACCCGCTACGAGGTCGAGC
>DASULK010000038.1:0-7331 GCA_036278255.1 Micromonospora sp. | reverse complement strand
TCTTGGAGCTGGGATACCAGCGGTCGATCACGATCAGGCGGCGGCCGTAGGTGTGGGTCTTGTATGCCAGCATCCGGCGGAAGGTGGCCCACCCGCTGTCGGAGATGGCCTTGGCCAGTTTCCGGTTGCGGAGCATGCCGGTCACGTTCAGATCCTCGACGACGATGGTGTCGTAGCGGCGCACCAGGTCAGTGGAGGTGCGGTGCAGGAAGTCCTGCCGGGCGGCGCGGACTTTGCGGTGGGCGCGGGCAACCTTGGCTTTGGCTTTGGCCCGGTTGTTCGATCCACGTTGTTTGCGGGCCATGCGCCGCTGGTAGCGGGCCAGGTTACGGGCTTTACGCTCCCACAGCCGAGGGTTGGCGATGCGGTCACCGTCGCTGGTGACAGCGAAATCGGTGATCCCCAGATCCACGCCGACTGCGGTGCCGGTGCCCGGCAGCGGGGCCGGGTCGGCGACCTCAACCGTGAGGGATACGTACCAGCGCCCGTCCGGGTCGCGGGACACGGTCACCGTACTCGGGTCGATATTGGCCGGGTCGATGTGCGGCCAGGACCAGACCAGCCGAAGCGGGCTGTTCATCTTCGCCAGCCACAGCTGCCCGTCACGCCAGCGGAACCCGGAGCGGGTGTACTCAGCCGACTGCCGACCGGTACGGGATTTGAACCGCGGGTATCGGGCACGGCCGGTGAAGAAGTTGACGAAGGCTTTCTGCTGGATGCGGGTGACCTGCTGCAACGGCACACTGGACACCTCACGCAAAAACGCCAGGCCCGGATCACGTTTCAACTCGGTCAGGAAGGCGTTGGCCTGCGACACGTTCGTCGAGGCCCGTCCGGTCTGCCAGCGGGCCTGCCGCCACCCCAGCAGATGGTTCCATACCAGGCGTACACAGCCGAACGTGCGGTTCAACATGGCCGCCTGCTCCGGAGTCGGATAGATCCGACACTTGTACGCCGTCCGCACACCACAACCTTGCCAGCCACCTCTGACACTGCTGAACACCGACCGCCTCGGCGGCGACCGGCTCTACCCCTGACCCGCTACGCGGGAAGTCCGAATTCCTCCCCGCGGCTCAAGCCGGGGGTCTCCTTCGAAGGCTTCGATGATACTGATTCAACCAACTTCTCTGGGCGGAGCGGCTAGCCGATGGCGATCGCTGCCGCCGCTGCGACGAAGACGACTTGGAGCACGGTGCGGAGGCCGAGCGGGGTGACCGGTCGCCCGGCCAGGGTCAGCTTGCGCCGGGCGGCCGAGACGTTGGCCGGGAACATGGCCAGCATCAGCAGTGCGAGCCCGACGGCGGCCCAGCGGGCGGTGGCCGGGACCAGCAGGGTAGCGGCGCCAGCCAGTTCGAGTACGCCGGTGACGGTGACCAGCAGGTCGGGGCGGGGCAGCGTCGGAGGCACCATAGCGATCAGATCGTTGCGGCGTTTCGCGGTGAAGTGGGCGATGCCGGTGAGCACGAACATCAGGGCGAGGCCGACCCGCAGGGCGGGTGACCACCCGTCGAGTGCCTCGACGCCGAGCAGGCCGGTGAGCCGGGCGAGAAGGAAGCCGACGAGCAGCGTGATCAGGGGTGCCATCGGGGGCTTCAACCAGGAGTCAGAGAAACTTGTCACTGCCTAGATTGCCGGACCGGCCCGACCTCTACCACCGCGATGAGGTCGAACTGACCGCCGCCCGCTCGGGAGGTGCAAGCGCCGCAGCTGGGGTGGCGCCGTCACCAGCCGGCCGGCAGCGGCATCCCCTCGGTGTAACCGGCGGGGCTCTGCACCCCCACGGTCACCCGTTCGTGGAACTCCGCCAGGTTGGTCGCGCCGGCATACGTGAACGCGCTGCGCACGCCGGCGATGATCTCGTCGATCAGATCCTCCACCCCAGGGCGTTCGGGGTCGAGGTACATCCGGGCCGAGGAGATCCCCTCCTCGAAAACCGCTTTGCGGGCCCGGTCGAAGGGGCTGTCGTCGGCGGTACGGGCGCTGACCGCGCGGGCCGACGCCATGCCGAAACTCTCCTTGTAGCGCCGCCCGTCGGGCTCGGTGTAGAGATCCCCCGGTGACTCGTAGGTGCCGGCGAACCAGGAGCCGATCATCACGTTCGACGCCCCTGCGGCCAGGGCGAGCGCGACATCGCGGGGATGCCGGATGCCCCCGTCGGCCCAGACATGCCGCCCCAGTTCCCGGGCGGCGGTGGCGCATTCGACGACCGCGGAGAACTGGGGGCGCCCCACCCCGGTCATCATCCGGGTGGTGCACATCGCCCCCGGGCCCACCCCCACCTTGACGATGTCGGCGCCGGCCTCGATCAGATCGCGTATGCCGGCCGCGGTGACCACGTTGCCGGCCACGACCGGCACCGGCGGGTCAAGCGCCCGTACGGTGCGCAGCACGGTGAGCATCCGCTCCTGGTGACCGTGCGCGGTGTCCACAACCAGCGTGTCGACACCGGCCGCCAGGAGCGTCGCGGCCTTGCCCGCGACATCGCCGTTGATGCCGATGGCCGCGGCCACCCGCAGACGCCCCTCGGCGTCAACGGACGGCCGGTAAAGGGTGGCCCGTAGCGCCCCCTGCCGGGTCAGCACCCCGACCAGCCGTCCGGTGTCGTTGACGACCGGGGCGATCCGCCGCCGCCCCTGCGACAGCCGGTCGAAACCGGTGCGCGGGTCGGCGTGGTCGGGCACCGTGTGCAGTTCGGTCGACATGATGTGGCGGAGCTGGGTGAAGCGGTCCACGCCCACGGTGTCCGCCTCGGTTACCACGCCGAGCGGTCGATCTTCGCCGTCGATGACGATCACCGCCCCGTGCGCCCGTTTCGGCAGCAGGTGGATGGCGTCGCCGACGGTGTCGGTCGGGCCGAGCGTGATGGGCGTGTCGTAAACGAGGTGCCGCTGTTTCACCCAGGAGATCACGTCGGCGACCACGTCGTTCGGGATGTCCTGCGGGATCACCGCTATCGCGCCTCGTCGGGCCACCGTTTCGGCCATCCGCCGCCCCGCAACCGCGGTCATGTTCGAGGCGACGATCGGAATGGTGGTCCCGGTGCCATCGCTGGTGGTCAGGTTGACCGAGAGCCGTGATCCCACATCGGACCGGGTTGGGACCATGAAGACGTCGTTGTAGGTCAGGTCGTGCGCGGGTGCCGCGCCGGAGAGAAACCGCACCCGGTCATCATGACCGTCGACGGCAGGGAAGACCCTCCCCCTGCCAGAGTTGATCAGCCCCTTGCCGGAGTTGATCAGGGATTACGTGTGGCGGCACGCCGACGACACGCCCAACCAACTCCCTGATCAACTCGAGGGGGGGCTAGGAGCGAGGGGGACTAGGAGATGGTGCAGATGGTGGAGCCGGCGGTGATCACTGCCCCGACCTCGGTGGCCAGGCCGCTCACCACCCCCGCCTTGTGGGCGTTGATCGGCTGCTCCATCTTCATCGCTTCGAGGACCACGACCAGGTCCCCCTCGGCCACCGTGTCGCCGTCAGCCACCCCGATCTTCACGATGGTGCCCTGCATCGGGGAGGCCAGCGCGTCGCCACCGGCAGCGGCGGCTTGCCGCCGTCCCGCCCCGGACCGGCGCGGAGCGCCCCCAGGGGCGGGGGTCGCCCCGTTGGGCGTACCCGTGCCGAAGCTGGCGGGGAGGCCGACCTCGAGCCGCTTGCCGCCCACCTCGACCACGATGGTTTCGCGTTCGCCGGCGGTACCGGCGCCAGCGGCGGCGGCCGCATCGTACGGCGGGACGGTGTTGCTGAAGTCGGTCTCGATCCACCGCGTGTGCACGGTGAACGGCTCGGCGGTGAAGGCCGGGTCGCGGACGACGAGCCGGTGGAACGGCAGCGCCGTCGCCATCCCCTCGACCACCATCTCGTCCAGGGCGCGAGCGGCCCGGGCCAGCGCCTCGGCGCGCGTCTCCCCGGTGACGATCAGTTTGGCGAGCAGGGAGTCGAAGTTACCGCTGACCACGTCACCGGCACGGATCCCCGTGTCGACGCGGACGCCGGGGCCGGCCGGGAGACGCAGTTCGGTCACCGTGCCGGGGGCGGGCAGGAAGTTGCGGCCGGGGTCTTCCCCGTTGATGCGGAATTCGAAGGAGTGGCCGCGCGGGGCGGGGTCCTCGGTGAATCGCAGTTTCTCGCCGGCCGCGATCCGGAACTGCTCCCGGACCAGGTCGATGCCGGTGGTCTCCTCGGTGATCGGGTGCTCGACCTGCAGCCGGGTGTTGACCTCAAGGAAGGAGATGGTCCCGTCGGTGCCGACGAGGTACTCGACGGTGCCGGCCCCGTAGTAGCCGGCTTCCCGGCAGATCGCCTTGGCGCTGTCGTGGATCTGTGCGCGCTGCTCGTCGGTCAGGAACGGTGCGGGCGCCTCCTCGACCAGTTTCTGGTGCCGGCGTTGCAGTGAGCAGTCCCGGGTGCCGACCACGATGACGTTGCCGTGCTGGTCGGCGAGGACCTGCGCTTCGACGTGCCGGGGGCGGTCGAGGTACCGCTCGACGAAGCATTCGCCCCGGCCGAAGGCGGCGACCGCCTCCCGGGTGGCTGATTCGAAGAGCGCCGGGATCTCCTCTATGGTGCGGGCCACCTTGAGTCCGCGCCCGCCGCCGCCGAAGGCCGCCTTGATCGCGACCGGCAGGCCGTGGTCGATGGCGACGGCGATCACCTCGTCGGGGCCGCCGACCGGGTCGGGGGTGCCGGGGACGAGGGGGGCGCCGGCGCGCTGCGCGATGTGCCGGGCGGTGACCTTGTCGCCCAGGTCGCGGATCGCCTGCGGGCTCGGGCCGATCCAGGTCAGGCCGGCGTCGATGACGGCCTGCGCGAAGTCCGCGTTCTCCGCGAGGAAGCCGTAACCCGGGTGTACGGCGTCGGCGCCGGCCTTCGCCGCGATGTCGAGAAGCTTGTCGATGCGCAGGTACGTCTCGGCTGCCGTTTCCCCGCCGAGGGCGTACGCCTCATCGGCGAGGGTGGCGTGCAGTGCGTCCCGGTCGGAATCGGCGTAGGCAGCGACGCTGGCCAGCCCGGCGTCACGGCAGGCGCGGATGATCCGGACGGCGATCTCGCCCCGGTTGGCGATGAGTACCTTGCGCATGAACCTGGAGTCTAACGGTCATCTCGATCAACTTAAATAGCGGCTCAGGCGCAGTCCGCAGTCGTAATCAATTTTGGTCATAGGCTGGGTGTCGTCCTCAGCGACGCGAATGACGAGCCTCGGACGCGCGTCTCTTGGCGTGGCCTCGGGGGATTTTCGGTCGACGCGCTGCATCGACCGGGCCGACCAGGAGCAGAAGTGATCATCGAAACCAAAGGGCTGCGGAAGTCATTCCGTTCCCGTCAGGGCCGGGAGACCAAGACCGTGGAGGCGGTGCGCGGCGTCGACCTCGTGGTGACCGAGGGGGAGATATTCGGCTTCCTCGGCCCGAACGGCGCGGGTAAGACGACCACCCTGCGGATGCTCGCCACCCTCATCGAACCGGACGGCGGCGAGGCCACCATCGCCGGAGCCGACCTGCGCAAAGAACCGGGGGAGGTGCGCCGCCGGATCGGCTACGTCGCCCAGGGAGGCAGCACCTGGGACGACTCCACCGCCCGGGAGGAGCTGGTGCTGCACGCCCGGATGTACGGCATCGGCAAGGCCGAGGCGCAGCAGCGGGCCGCGCAGGCCTTGGGCGCCTTTCAACTCGCCGAGTACGCCGACCGTAAATGCAAGACCTACTCCGGTGGCCAGCGGCGCCGGGTGGAGATCGCGCTCGGCATCATCCATCAGCCGAAGATCGTCTTCCTGGACGAGCCGACCACCGGCCTGGACCCGCAGAGCCGTGCGCACATGTGGGATGAGATCCGCCGACTCCGCGCCGAGGGGATGACGGTCTTCGTCACCACCCACTATCTGGAAGAGGCCGACGCACTCTGCGACCGGATCGCGATCATGGATCACGGGGAGATCGTCGCCGAAGGCACCCCGGCCGAACTCAAACGGGACATCTCCGGTGAGGTGGTGATCGTCGGCCTCGACAGCCCGGCACCACGGGCCGCGGACGTGCTGGGGACCCAGCCCTACGTGACCAAACTGGAGACCCCCGACGAGGGTGGGTTGCGCCTCTACGTCAACGACGGGGCCACCGCCATCCCGCAGATCCTGCGGGCGCTCGACGGCGCCGACATCGCGCTGCGCTCCATCGAACTGCACCGCCCCAGCCTCGACGATGTCTTCCTCACCAAGACCGGTCGTTCGCTGCGCGAATCCTGAACCCGCCGTCCGCAAAAACTCGCCGTTCCGCAACGGAGATCAATCATGAAATTTGCCCGCGATGTCTGGCTGGTCTTCAACCGCCAGATCCTGCTGCTGCTGCGCAACCCGGTCTGGGTCTTCGTCGGCGTCTTCCAGCCGGTGATGTATCTGCTGCTCTTCGCCCCGCTGCTGACGAAGGCGCTCGACGTCGGCAGCACCGCCGAGGCGTACCGGGTCTTCGTGCCCGGCCTGCTCGTCCTCCTCGCCATCTTCGGTGGCCTCTTCCAGGGCTTCGGGCTCATCGCCGAACTGCGGGCCGGGGTGATCGAACGTTCCCGGGTGACCCCGGTCAGCCGGCTCGCCCTGCTGCTTGGCCGCTCCCTGCGGGATGTCGTCTCGCTCCTCACCCAGGGTGTGATCATCACGGTGCTGGCGCTCTTCTTCGGCCTCCGGGTGCACCTGGGTGACCTGCTGCTGGCGTACCTGCTCCTGGCACTCATCTCGCTGATGACGTCGGCGGTTTCCTACGGTGTCGCGCTGGTGGTCAGGAGCGAGGATGCTCTGGCGCCGTTGATGAACACGGTGGCCCAGCCGGTGCTGCTCCTCTCCGGCATCCTGTTGCCGATGACTCTGGCACCCCCGTGGCTGAAGAGCATCGCCAACTGGAACCCCTTCGCCTGGGCGGTGGATGCCACGCGGGCGCTCTTCGCCGGCAACCTCGGCGACGACTCGGTCTGGCAGGGGTTGAGCATCATGGCAGTCCTGACCGTGCTCGCGGTGACCTGGGCCGCCCGCGAATTCGCCCGCAGCGTCCGCTAGCTCTCACACCCCTAACCTCCTGCCCTTGTCACCCCTGATCGAGGTCCCACACAAAGCAGAAGGGTTTGCCGGCGGGATCGGCGTACACCCGCCAGTTGTCCCCCTCGCCCGGCAGACGGGTGGCGCCGAGCGCGAGCGCCGCCGGCTCGGCCGCCGCCACGTCGTCGACCTGCACGTCGAGGTGGAACTGCTGCGGGTGGGCCGGATCGGGCCAGCGCGGCGGCGAATACTCGGCCACCTGCTGGAACATGAGCGGCTGGGCGCCGTCCTCGCCGATCATCGCCATGCCGTC
>DASULK010000037.1:0-6335 GCA_036278255.1 Micromonospora sp. | reverse complement strand
GGGGCGAGTCTTCCGGTTCTGGCCGGGTCGTTGCTCACCGTGCTTGCTGTGGTGGTATCGGGACGGGTCGGGCGTGTCGGGGTCGCGCCGACGACGGATGGCAGACTGGATCCGTGACCAGAACAGATGTCGTACGGTTGCGGCCGCACCGGATCCGGATCGTGTGCTGGACCGGTGCGGCGGCCGTGCTGGTGCTCTTCACCTTCATCGCCACCGGGTTGCGGGGCCCCACCGGTCAGACACATGCCACCTTCCAGCGGGGTGACCAGTTCGCAATGATCGGACTCGGTGTACTGATCGCGGCGGGGATCCTGCTTTTTTCCCGACCCCGGGTCGAGGCCGACATCCGGGGGGTCCAGGTGCGCAACGTCTTCAGTTCGCACTACCTGCCGTGGGAGGTGGTGCGGTCGGTGAGTTTCCGTCGCGGCGCCGCCTGGGCCAGCCTTGAGCTGCACGACGACGATTCCCTACCGATGATCGCGTTGCAGGTGGCCGACAAGGAGCGGGCTGTGGCGGGGGTGCGGGCCCTGCGGGAGTTGCACGAGGCGCACCGGGCGCAGCGGCAGCCGGCCGGCGATTGACCGGCGGAGGGCCGTCACGTTCACCTTCTGCCGGTGGACCTGCTACCCTTGTGTGAGTCGACCAGGCTGTCATCGTGATGGCAGCTGCAAAGCGGAGCGCCTGCTCCCACCCGAGTCGCCCCAGGTGGCCGGGTCCGGTCACCCGAGTCCGGATGTTGGGCGTATTGTGCACTCAGCGGACTTGGCGGACCGGTCGAGCGGGCCCCGGCACGTCGCCGGGGCTTTCTGCTTTGGGTCGATATGCCAAAACCGACCCGCTGAGGCGGAAACGGTAAGAATCGCAAACGAGGAGGCCCCATCAGCGTCGAGCCACGCGTGAACGAGCAGATCCGGGCACGGGAGGTCCGGCTGGTTGGCCCAGAAGGGGAGCAGGTGGGCATCGTCCCACTGGAGCGCGCCCTGCAGTTGGCCGCGGATGTCGACCTGGACCTGGTTGAAGTTGCGCCGATGGCGCGCCCGCCAGTGTGCAAGCTCATGGACTTCGGCAAGTTCAAGTACGAGAGCGCACTTAAGGCACGGGAAGCGCGGCGTAACCAGCAGCAGACCGTCATCAAGGAGATGAAGCTCCGGCCGAAGATCGACCCGCACGACTACGAGACCAAGAAGGGTCACGTCGTACGGTTCCTCAAGGCGGGGGACAAGGTCAAGGTGACCATCATGTTCCGCGGTCGTGAGCAGAGCCGCCCGGAGTTGGGCTATCGACTTCTGCGCCGGCTTGAATCGGAGATTTCGGAACTCGGATACGTCGAGTCCGCTCCGAAACAGGACGGTCGTAACATGATCATGGTTCTGGCTCCGCACAAGGCCACCAAGGCCGCCGCCACGGCGGCCAAGACCGGCTCGGCGCGGGAGCGAGAGGTGGGTGCCACCGAGGCACCGCGGGCCGGTGCGGCCAAACCCGCCGGGGCCACCGGCGAGTAACAGGGGAGAGACGTTTCACATGCCGAAGATGAAGAGCCACACCGGTATGGGTAAGCGGGTGAAGGTGACCGGCCGCGGCAAGATCCTCGCCGAGCGGGCCGGTAAGCGGCACCTGCTGGAGGGAAAGCCCTCCACCCGTACCCGCCGACTCACCGGCAAGGTCGAGGTGGCCAAGGCGGACCGGAAGCGGATCAAGAGGATGCTGGGCCGCTGACGCGAGCCACCGAATACCTAAGGAGTAGTTGAGATGGCACGCGTCAAGCGCTCTGTTAGCGGCCAGAAGAAGCGTCGCACCGTCCTGGAGTCCGCCAGCGGCTACCGAGGCCAGCGCTCCCGCCTGTACCGGAAGGCGAAGGAGCAGATGCTGCACTCGATGCAGTACGCCTACCGGGACCGGCGGGACCGTAAGGGCGACTTCCGGCAACTGTGGATCACCCGGATCAATGCCGGTGCCCGGGCGAACGGGATGACCTACAACCGGATGATCCAGGGACTCAAGCTGGCGGGGGTCGAGGTCGACCGCAAGATCCTGGCTGACCTCGCCGTCAACGATGCGGCCGCGTTCGCGGCCATTGTCGAGGTTGCCCGCGCCGCGGTGGCGGCGGAGGGCACCGGGGGCGCGGCCGCGCAGGCTGCCTGAGCCACCGGGTGACGACTGAGTATCACCATCGGCCCGGGGTCGGTCCGTTCACCACACGGACCCCCCGGGTCGTTGCTGCTCGGCGACTACACCGCCGTCGCGAGCGGGAGGCGGCCCGCCGATTCCTCGCCGAGGGGCCGCAGGCCGTCCGCGAAGCACTTGACCGGCCCGGCGTGGTCCGGGAACTCTTCGGCACGTCGGAGGCGCTGGACCGCTACGCCGATCTCGCCGCCGCTGCCGCGCGCGCCGAGGTGCCGGTCTCGCTGGTCACCGTTGATGCGCTGGCGGCACTCGCCGAGACCGTGGCGCCGCAGGGGTTGGTCGCGGTCTGTGAGCACCTCGACGTCAGGCTCGATGTCGCGCTGGACCGCTCGCCGCGGCTGGTCGTGGGATTGGTCGAGATCCGCGACCCGGGCAACGCCGGCACGGTGCTGCGCACCGCGGACGCCGCCGGCGCCGATGCAGTGATCTTCGCCGGGAACGCCGTCGATCCGTACAACGGCAAGTGTGTGCGGGCCTCGGCCGGAAGTCTCTTCCACCTCGATGTGGTCCGGACCGATGCCCCCGACGCAGCGGTCACGGCGTTGCGGAACGCGGGGCTGATGGTGTTGGCCGCCTCCGGCTACGGTGAGACGGATCTCGATGACTTGACCGACGCCGGCGAACTGGGTCGCCCGACGGCCTGGCTCTTCGGATCCGAGGCGCACGGTCTGCCCGCCGAGGTCGCTGCACTAGCCGACGCGCGCGTGCGGGTGCCGTTGCACGGACTCGCCGAGAGCCTTAATCTGGCGGCCGCCGCAGCGGTCTGCCTGTACGCTTCGGCCAGAGCCCACCGTTTCCGCAGCCGTCGGTGAGCGGGAAAAGAGCCGGCGCCGTGGTGAACAAAGGAAGGCACTGCAACATGACAGCCCGGATGTTGTTTAGCCAGCCCGCCGGTGTCGGCGGGCGGCAGGGCTGATTCTTCCCCTGCGCGTTCGGTACCGGCGGGCTGCGGCGTAGCCGCCCGTTTCCCCAAGTGTCTTCCGATGGGCCGGCCGCGCCCGGGGTCACGCCTCGTCGCCACCGCCTGATCGGCAGGCGCTCTAGACTCTGTTGGCCCTGGGATGAGGTGGGCCGACCGGCGTGAGGCCGTGAGGGAGCACTAATACTGATGACCTATCGCAATGATCCGTACGACCCGAAGCAGGTCGCGCTCTTGAATCAGAGTGCGCTCGACGCCGCCGTCGAAGCGGCGTCCCGATCGTTCGCGGAGGCCGCCGACCTGGAGGCGCTGGCCGCGATCAGGCATCGGCACCTGGGTGACCAGGCGCCGGTATCGCTGGCCCGCCGGGAGATCGGGGCGCTGCCACCAGCGGCCCGGGCCGACGCCGGCAAGCGGGTCAACGCAACCCGCCAACTGATCGAGGCGGCGTTCAGCGAACGACGGGCCACCCTGGAACGTGAGCAGGCGGAGCGGGTGCTGGCCGAGGAGCGGGTCGATGTCACGCTGCCGTGGGACCGGCGTCGGCGCGGCGCCCGGCACCCGCTGTCAACGCTGATGGAACGCATCGGTGACCTTTTCGTGGGCATGGGCTACGAGATCGCCGAGGGCCCCGAGGTCGAGCTGGAGTGGTACAACTTCGATGCCCTGAACTTCACCCCCGATCATCCGGCCCGCACCATGATGGACACCTTCTACGTGGCGGCGGCCCGGGCCGGCGGCGGGGACTCCGACCTGGTGCTGCGCACCCACACCTCGCCGGTACAGGTCCGCACCCTGCTCACCCGGCAACTGCCGGTCTACGTCGTCTGTCCGGGCCGGGTCTACCGCACCGACGAACTCGACGCCACCCACACCCCGGTCTTCCACCAGGTGGAGGGGCTTGTTGTCGACAAGGGCATCACCATGGCCCACCTTAAGGGGACTCTCGACCACTTTGCCCGCAGCATGTTCGGCCCGGAAGCTCGCACCCGCCTGCGCCCCTCGTACTTCCCCTTCACCGAGCCCTCGGCGGAGATGGATCTGTGGTTCCCCCAGCACCGTGAGGGGCCCCGCTGGATCGAGTGGGGCGGCTGCGGGATGGTCAATCCGCGGGTGCTGCGCGCTTGCGGGGTGGACCCGGAGGTCTACTCCGGTTTCGCGTTCGGCATGGGCATCGAACGCACCCTCATGTTCCGGCACGAGGTGACCGACATGCGGGACATGGTCGAGGGTGATGTGCGGTTCAGTTGCGCGTTCGGGTTGGAGGTCTGAAGATGCGTGTTCCCCTCTCGTGGCTGCGGGAGTTCGTCGACGCGCCCGCCGACCCGGCGGTGCTGGAAGCGGCGCTGGTCAAGGTCGGCTTGGAGGTCGAGGAGATCATCGATCTGCGGAGCACCGTGACCGGCGACCTCGTCGTCGGCCGGGTGCTGGAGATCGAGGAGCTAACCGGTTTCAAGAAGCCGATCCGCTTCTGCCGGGTGGATGTCGGCGCCGCGAACGGCACCGGTGCCCCGCAGGAGATCATCTGCGGGGCCACCAACTTCGCCGAAGGCGACCTGGTGGTGGTGATCCTGCCGGGCGGAGTGCTGCCGGGCGGGTTCCAGATCGGTGCCCGCAAGACCTACGGCCGGATGTCCAGCGGCATGATCTGTTCTGGCAGGGAACTGGGCATCAGCGAGGATCACGAGGGCATCATCGTGCTGCCGCCGGATGTGCCCGCCGCGCCCGGGACGGACGCGCGACCGGTGGTCGGGCTCGACGATGTCGTGATCGAACTCAGTATCACCCCGGACCGCGGCTACTGCTTCTCCGTCCGCGGCATCGCCCGGGAACTGGCCTCCTCGCTCGGCCTGCCGTTCCGAGACCCGGCACAGCTTGTGTCGGCGCCGGCCGGGACGCCCGAGCCGGCCTATCCGGTCCGGGTCGAGGATCCGGTCGGGTGCGACCGCTTCGCTGGACGGGTGGTGCGGGGCATCGACCCGACCGCTTCCAGTCCCGAGTGGATGAAGCGGCGGCTGGCCCACGCCGGGCTGCGCCCAATCTCTCTCGCGGTCGACATCACCAACTACGTGATGCTGGAACTCGGCCAGCCGATGCACGCCTTCGACTTGACGAAGCTCCGCGGTGAGCTGGTGGTGCGCCGGGCCCGGGCGGGGGAGCGGCTGACCACGCTGGACGGGGTGGACCGCGCTCTTGACCCGGACGATTTGGTGATCACCGATGATTCGGGGGTCATCTCCCTCGCGGCGGTCATGGGGGGAGCGAGCACCGAGATCTCCGCGGCGACCACGGACCTGCTCTTCGAGGCGGCGCACTGGGACCCGCGGACGGTGGCCCGGACAGCCCGCCGCCACAAGCTGCCCAGCGAGGCGAGCCGACGCTTCGAGCGGGGCGTCGACCCGGAGCTCGCACCGGCCGCCCTGGCCCGAGCGGTCGCCCTGCTGACCGAATTCGCCGGTGGAGCGGTTGACGAGCGGGTGCTGGACGTCGACACGGTCGCACCGCGGGAACCGATCGTCATCGCGGCCGACCTGCCCTCGCGCACGGCCGGCGTGACCTATCCGACCGAGCGGGTGGTGGCGCTGCTAACAGAGGTGGGCTGCACGGTGGTGGTTGACGACGACCGCCTCGCCGTCACCCCGCCCACCTGGCGTCCGGATCTCACCGACCCAGCCGATCTGGTCGAGGAGGTGGTCCGCCTGGACGGGTACGACAAGGTGCCCAGCGTCCTGCCACTCGCCGTCCCGGGCAACGGCCTTACCGCCACCCAGCGTCGGCGCCGCACCGTCTCCCGCACCCTTGCGGAAGCCGGATACGTGGAGACCCTCTGCTACCCGTTCGTGGGGCCGGCCGCCCTCGATGCGCTCGGGCTGCCTGCCGACGACGCCCGCCGAGCGGTGGTGCGGCTGGTCAACCCGCTGTCGGACGAGGAACCGGCGCTGCGCACCACGCTGCTGCCGCCGCTGCTGGCCACGCTGCGCCGCAATGTGGGCCGCGGTGAACGGGACCTCGCTCTCTTCGAGCTGGGGCTGGTGTTTCACCCGCGCAAACCCGCCGGCAGTCCGCCCGCCCTGGGGGTGGCGGCCCGACCTGGTGACGCCGAAATGGCGGCGGCGGAGGCGTTCGTCCCCGATCAGCCCTGGCACGTCGCGGTGGTGCTGGCCGGCGACGTCGAACCGCCCGGCTGGTGGGGCCCCGGCCGTACGGCCGGCTGGCCCGATGCGATCCAGGC